>CAUZJT010000003.1:0-90896 GCA_963580215.1 Gammaproteobacteria bacterium | reverse complement strand
AGCCGCTTTTCCTGGCGCAAACTAATTAGGATGCTCACAAGGTAGTCATTGGTAACAGGAGGTGCGGTGGTTGGGTTGCCAGATGACAAGTGGAGTGAGGTGGTCGCCTGTTTTATCCGTAGTGAGTCTGCTGATGCACTCGATTCAGCTGAACTGCATGCTCATTGCCGTGAGCATCTGGCTCCGCAGAAAAAACCAACCGTATGGTGCGCCGTGGATTTATTTTCCCCTAACTAGATCTAAAAAGATTCAAAAATTTTCGTTACATGAGGGATATCTTTCTGGGCAATACCAATCGCTCATAAACAGATAAAAAAATAAAGAGGCAGCTCGCATGCAGATAGAAGGGAAAAACATTGTGGTCACCGGCGCTGCCAGCGGGATCGGCAAGGCACTGGCAGAGCGTTTTGCACAAGAAGGCGCACAGGTAATAGTAGCTGACCGAAACCGGGACAAAGCGCAGGTGGTAGCCGATGCCATCGGCGGCCTTGCTGTGGGTTGTGATGTGACGGTAGAGCAACAAGTCCAGGAGATGGTTGCAAAGGCGCAGGATCATTTCGGTGTGATTGATCTTTTTTGCTCTAACGCTGGGGTGTGTTTCGGTGAGGCGGATCTTGCGACCTCGGCCAGTAATGAGCAGTGGCAGACCTGCTGGGATGTGCATGTCATGGCGCACGTTTACGCAGCAAGAGCAGTATTGCCTGCGATGATCGATCGGGGCGAGGGTTATCTGCTGCAGATGGCTTCTGCCGCTGGTTTGCTCAATCAGATCGGAGATGCTGCCTACTCAGCCAGCAAGCATGCGGCGGTCGGTTTTGCTGAAGCACTTGCGATCACCCATGGTAATCAGGGAATCAGGGTTTCAGTGATCTGTCCACAGTATGTGGCAACCCCGATGCTGGGTTATGGCGATGACGAAAATCCGCAGGATCTGCCAGGGGTGCTTGTCCCCAGCGATGTCGCTCAGAGTGTGATCGATGGTCTTGCGCAAGAGTGTTTCCTGATCCTGCCACACCCTCAGGTAGGAAAGTTCATTCAGCACAAGACCGGTGACTATGACCGATGGCTCAAGGGGATGCAGCGCCTGCGCGGAAAAATCCTGGATGAGGTAGGATCGACTCAGTTAGACAAAATGCACAAACTGGTCTGAACCAGTTGCCTTAATGCGAGGGAGAGCGCGCTATGCCATCTTTTGATGTGGTCAGTGAAGTAGATTCACACGAACTCAATAATGCCGTTGACCAGGTAAACCGCGAAGTCAGCAACCGCTTTGATTTCAAAGGCAGCGACGCCCGGGTTGAACACAAGGAACTCTTGCTGACCATTTTTGCCGATGATGAATTCAAAGTAGGGCAGGTGCGCGATATCCTCGACATCAAGCTCGTCAAGCGAGGAATCGATATTGCTTGCCTCCAGGCAGGAGAGGTCAAAGAGCGTGGCGCGGGCAAGGCGCAACAGGAAATCACTGTGCGAAGTGGAATCGATACGACCCTTGCCAAGACCCTGGTGAAAAAGATCAAGGGGGCCAAGATCAAAGTTCAGACGGCAATTCAGGGAGAGCAACTGCGGGTATCAGGCAAAAAACGTGACGACCTGCAGGCGGCAATTGCATTGCTTAAAGAAGAGGACATTGGGTTACCTTTGCAGTACGTGAATTTTCGCGATTAGTGGGCCGCAGAGTTTGAGCACGCCGCAAAGAGATCGGCTATGAAAGAAGTTGAGTTCTGGTTTTCATTGGTAGCACCTATACCCGTCTTTTGGTAACGTGCCTGCCGCAGGTTGCCTGCGAGATGGGAGTTTCGTTTTCCTGGCAGCCTTTCAGTGTACGCAGCATCATGTGCGAGATAGACAATGTTCCCTTTCCCCCCCAGCAAGCAGGCCAAGGTTGATTACATGTGGCGTGATATTGAGCGACGTGCGAAGGGCTATGGTTTTGCTGCAAAGGTGCCTGCACCTTACCCGCTGCAGGACGATTTGGCTAACCGGATTGCAGTGCTAGCCATGCAGGAAGGCTGGTGTGCAGATTATGTGCAGGCCACTTATCGGCGCTAGTTTATCGACGGTCTTGAAGCAGGCAGTGAACCCAATCTTTCGCAAACCCTGGATGAGGTAGACCAGGATACAGCGCGTGTAATCGAGTGCGCCGATGGCCTTGATATCGAGGCGGCCTACGTCGAGCAGATGGATCGTGCACAACGTGTGGGCATTTTCGGTAGCCCATCCTTTATTGTCGATGGCGAGGTGTTCTGGGGTGGTGATCGCCTGGAAGACGCCATTGCCTGGGCAAAGAAGCCTGACTGAATCGTCTGTTTTACCAGCGCTCTCCAAAGGGGCGCAGGTCCAACTCGAAAGTCCAGGCAGACCTGTCCTGTTGGGTCAGTACGAAAACGCTATTCGCAATTGCATCTGGCTTCATAAAATGATCATCGGCCTTATCGGGCATGCGTGTCCGTGTGCGTTCAAGGTCAATAATGCCATCGATGATCAGGTAGCCCACGTGAATCCCTTTGGGACCAAGGTCACGAGCCATGGATTGGGCCAGGCTGCGCTGTGCCGCCTTGGCGGATGCGAAAGCTGTCGACTGGGCACCACCGCGCAGTGAGGCCGTGGCCCCGATCACCATGATATTGCCTTCACCTCGTTTGCTCATGCCGGGGATCACCTGCTGAGCACACCCCAGCAGGCCAAGTGTATTGGTGGCCCAGGACGAGTGCAGTCCCTCGGTCGAGGTTTCCATGACTGAGGTCCACTGGCCTGATCCAGCGTTATAAACCAAGGTATCGACCGAGCCTGCCTGATCATGAATCTGCGAGAAAACGGCTTTAATGGCATCGGGTTCTCGAACATCGCACACCATGGGAATGGATTCTGGAATTTCCCTGGATAAACTGTCCAGATAATCTTGGTTGCGGGCCAACATTACTACGGTGTAACCCTCCGCGCTGAACCGTCGACTGAGTGATGCACCATTACCTGGTCCGACACCGGCGATAACACAGACTTTATTCATGAGGCATGCTCCATTGCGGTCCGATAAGGGTTGGGGATATTAAAGAACGTTCGCTTATTGTCTGAAGATAGAGCTGACGTCAGGTGTAGCGCCTGTCCGCACGGTAGGGTGCAATATCAATAGCGGGTGTTTTTTTGGCAATCAGTGCGCTGATGATTTTACCCGTGGTTGGGCCCATGGTTACGCCTAACTGCCCATGGCCCACCGCGAGCCAGGTATCTGCCACGCCGGGTGCTGGCCCGATGACTGGCAGGGTGTCGGGCATGAAGGGACGGGCTCCCATCCATTGCGAGCCGTGGGTATGGGTAAGCCCGGGGAAAAGATCGCGTTGGGCTTTTTCGACCAGCACCTCAGCGCGTCGGTAGTTGGGCAAGGCATCGAGTGGTGCTATCTCTACAGTACCCGCAATACGCAGCCCACTTTCTACAGGTGTATTCACAAAGCCACCACTCGCGTAAACCACGGGCCGGGAAAGGGAGACACCACTATCTGCGATGTCGGTATGGTAGCCATGCAGCGGCGCCAGCGGAATACGGATCCCCAGGTCAGAAAGCAAAGTGTTGGCCCAACAGCCAGCCGCAATAACCAGTTTATCGACGTCGAGTTGTGATCCGTCGAGCAGATGCAAGCACTTGGCCTTGGCTGACTCCATTTCGATACGCTTAATATCTGCAATGATGATCTCGCCGCCCAATTCCGAGAAATACTCAGAAAGTTCACGAGTGAGTCGTTGTGGGTCGGTGAAAGAACGCCAGCCATGCGCAATCAGGCCGAACTTCCCGCGGGTATCCACATCGGGCTCCAGGTCACGAAGCGTATCGTCATCCAGTTCAGTTATCTGGTGACCTTCGTTGGCACGTAATTGCCAACTGAGTCGATCGGTATCGTATTGTTGGCGGTTGTCATAAAGATAGAGTACTTCGTTTTTGCACCAGATGTTCTGTATATCAGCCGCTTCGATGACATCGTCAAAATCATTTTGCGCGTGGGCAGTAATGGCACCCAGGTGATGGCAGATCTGCGCCACCCGGTGTGCCCGGGCATTCAGTAAAAAGCGCGCCAGCCATGGCATGGCAGTGGGTAAATGACCGGGGCGGATCGCCAGTGGACCTTCGGGATTCAACAGCCACCCGGGCAGTTTTCCCATAACGCCCGGCTTGGCAAGAGGCACAATCTCACTGACGGCCAGCAGCGCGCAGTTACCAAACGTTGCCTGGCCGCCGATGTTGCCACGTTCAATCAGGGTGGTGGCAATGCCTTCACGCTGCAGAGCGAGCGCACAGGATACGCCGATGATGCCGCCGCCGATCACGGTAACCTCAGCCAATTAACGCACCCCTCGTTTACGCATAGCCTGAGTCAGTCGACTCCCTCAACAATACGCAGGTCGCGTACAACACCGCCATCCAGTGCTTTGAGAGCCTCCTGGTAGGCAGGTGATTCATAAGTTGCGAGCGCCTGTTCATAACTGTCGAATTCGACCAGCACGGTTCGTTCAGCAATCGCGTCTTCTTTGAACTGTACTTGTCCACCGCGCACCAAAAAGCGCCCGCCATTATTTTGCACGGCCACCCCCGCTAGTGCGACATAAGCCGTGAGCTTATCTGCATCTATGATCTCACGGTAGGCCGACATCCAGTATCCCTTCGCCATTTTTGTATCTCCTTATCGGGTTTAGATTAAACGGAAAAACGGCTGTTGTAGATTCACAACTTTATGAGCGCCACATGAGTGCCAAGGCGAGTTTTACCGAATAGGCTTTCATGCCTGGGTAATTTCAGTCAGCGCCTCAAGCAGTGTAAGTACTTCAGCCTTAGTGTTGTAGTGACAAAAAGAGGTTCGGATACAACTGTCCATCTCCAGGGGATCAAGAATATTCCTCGAAAAATAATCCGCCTTGCGCACATGGGTTCTGATACCGCGCTGGTTCAGCAAACTGACTACCTCGGCTGATGGGATACCTGCAAAGGCGTACGACACCAGGCCTTCACGGTAGGGGTTGTCCGGGCCGCCCACAATATAAGCACCCGGCAGGGCTCGAATTCCGGGTTGGCCATCGACTCCATTGATTGCAATATCCACAAGATGGGCCTCCTGCGCCATCATGGCGTTTCCGGCAGCTTCAAGCCGTGCACGTCGGTCCGACAAGTCGCTTACCTGACTACCGAGCCAATCAAGGTATTTGACGACTTCGCTAAAAGTTGCAAACGCACCTGTATCACGCGTGCCCAGCTCCCAGAAATTATCTGCTGTGCCGTCGAGTTTCTCATGAGGCAGGGTGCTCATACGGGGTGAGACCCAGCCCACACCGTAATTGTGTCGGGAGAAGACCTTGTAGCCGGACAGGGCGCACCCATCCACACCACACGCGCCCATATCCATTACGCCATGTGCCGCGTGCTGGATACTGTCTACGATAATGAAGCACTGGGGCGCCACGGTACGAATAGCCTGAGCCACCGCTTGTACATCAATTGCCATGCCCGTGACCGGACTGGTCTGAATGATGGTAGCAACACGTGTATCAGAGTTGACCTGTTGCAGGTAATCCTGCGCAGTTACCAGTATCTGGTTTTTCTCATGGGCAATGTTGATGTTTTCCTTGCCTGCGACAGGACACCACTTGCTGCGTGCGCTGGCCGTAGCCGGATGTTCCAGGGTGCTGCCAACCACGTTGCCACCTTGAGGAGACCCCATGATTGCCGCACGGACCAGGCGAAAGAGCACCTCGGTACCGCTTTCTCCGGTAAACACCACGCCATCATTAACGCCAAAGAACGTTTTCATGTCCTCGCGCGCGGTAGCGATGATGCGCACCAGTTCACGCGAGGCAGGGTTGTCACGGCCCTGATTATCTGGAATCGCTGAGAGCTCCGTATTCACCTTTACAACTGATTTCAGGGTCAGTGAACCCCCAGCATTCTCGAAGAAAATACGTGGGCCCTGGTAGGGGCAAGTATCAACGTGGTGAAAGCGGCCCCGAATTTCATCGAGTAGAACTGGATCAAGCATGAATGAACTCTTGTGATCTAGGTGTGGGGTAGCACCGATATAGCACGCCCTTTAACATCATTGCAGTCGGGAAAGCGCCGCCTGGGTAGCGGGCCTCTCCAAAATTCGGTCGCGGTGGGCCAGGATGCCTGGCAGGCGGGACGTATCAACTCCATCACCTTCCAGCCAGGAGCAGATCGTAAAAAGATAGGGATCACAGATGGTGTAATCCTCGCCCATCACAAAAGGGCCTTGGAAAATGTCCTCTTCAATAAGGCTTACGACCTGAAGCATTGATTCGGGCACTTTTTTTCTCAGGGCCTCTAAGGCCTGGGGGTCGTCGGTCCAACGCGAGCCCCGTAGGCGATGTGCATGGGCGACGTGTACAGTAGATGCAAGGTAGCTGTTGAACTCCTGTATTTTCGCGAAAACAAAAGCGCTCGGGCCGCCGATCAGGGTATCAGCGCCAAAGCGCTGGGCGATATAAAGCAGTATTGCCGGAGTTTCCGTCAGGATGCCGTCCTCGGTCAGTACCGCAGGGACTCGCCCCTTAGGGTTGATAACCTGGTATGTGGATTCGTGCTGCTCGTTGCGCGAAAAATCCAAGATCACAGCTTCGTAATCTGCCTTGACCTCTTCGAGCAGAATGACAGAGGCTAGCGCGACGCTTTTAGGGGCGGCAAATATCTTGAGCATATTGGATGGCTTCAGGGTTGTCGGAGGATTAGATTTTGCACTAAAGGTGGCTTAGTGTATCGCGCGACGATTCAACTAAGGCGCGCCATTTCCTCCTAAGGTCCTGCGAGGGTATCGGCCAGAGGCCGGCGGCCTTACACCGAATCCAGAAAGTGACGGGCCCGAAGTGGATTATTGTTATTATCCGCTGTCTTGTTATTAGGAGTAATGCATGAGTTTCAAGGGTACTGAGCGCTATGTTGCGACTGAAGATCTTTCTTTAGCGGTTAACGCCGCGGTCACACTTGAGCGGCCGCTATTGATCAAGGGGGAGCCCGGCACGGGCAAAACCATGCTGGCTGAGGAGGTGGCTTTAGCGCTTGGCAAGCCCTTGATCCGCTGGCATATCAAGTCAACCAGCAAGGCGCAGCAGGGGCTCTATGAGTACGATGCGGTCTCGCGGTTGCGCGATTCACAACTGGGCGATGGTCGCGTGGGGGAGATCAGCAACTATATTCGCCCTGGCAAATTATGGGAGGCTTTTACTGCGCCAGAGCAGGTGGTTCTGCTGATTGACGAGATTGACAAGGCAGATATCGAGTTTCCTAATGATTTATTGCTTGAACTCGACCGAATGGAGTTTTTTGTCTATGAGACGGGCGAAACAGTAGTTGCCGACCATCGTCCCATTGTGGTGATCACGAGCAATAACGAGAAAGAACTGCCGGATGCATTTTTGCGCCGCTGCTTTTTTCACTTTATTGCTTTTCCTGATCGAGTGACGATGGAAAAGATTGTCGATGTGCATTATCCAAATATTAGGCAAAATCTGATTCGCGAGGCACTCGATGTGTTTTTCGAGGTGCGTGAGATTCCAGGTTTAAAGAAAAAGCCCTCGACTTCAGAGTTGATCGATTGGCTCAAACTGCTACTGTCCGATGATATTCCAGAGGAGATTCTTAAGTCACGCGATCCCAGCCAGGCGATTCCACCACTTTATGGCGCGCTACTCAAGAATGAGCAGGATGTACACATGTTGCAACGCCTGGCATTCATGGTCCGGCGTGATGCACAATCAAACTGACTCGGTATTACCGAGGACAGCCGTGTGCTGATCAATTTTTTCCAGGCCCTGAAAAATACCGGCATGCCGGTGTCGGTTAAGGAATACCTGGTGCTTCTTGAAGCCGTAAAGGCGGGCTTGGCGTTTGCCTCAGTGGATGATTTTTATCTGCTGGCACGCACCTGCCTTGTTAAAGATGAGAAATATTTTGATCGTTTCGATCGGGCTTTTTCTGCCTGGTTTAAGGATCTGGAAACCGTGGATGACATCATTAATGCACTCGTCCCAGAGGACTGGTTGCGTGCCCAGCTTGAGAAGCATCTTAGCGACGAAGAAAAAGCAAAAATCGAGTCTCTGGGCAGCCTGGAGAAGCTGCTCGAAGAATTTCGCAAACGTCTCGAGGAGCAGCAAAAACGCCACTCTGGAGGCAGTAAGTGGATTGGTACCGGCGGTACCTCACCATTTGGCAATAGCGGCTACCACCCGGAAGGAATTCGCGTCGGTGGTGAGAGTCGCAACCGAAGTGCGGTGAAAGTATGGGAGGAGCGCCACTACAAAAATCTGGATGATTCGGTCGCACTGGGGGCCCGCAGCATCAAGATGGCTTTACGACGGTTGCGCAAGTTCGCCCGCACTGGCGCCGAAGAAGAACTCGATCTGGATGACACTATTCGCTGTACGGCCCGCAACGCCGGGTTTTTGGATATCAAGATGGTGCCTGAACGCCATAACGCCGTGAAAGTACTGGTGTTCTTTGATGTGGGTGGGTCTATGTATCCGTATGTGCGTAGCTGCGAGGAGCTTTTCTCTGCGGCACGCAGTGAGTTCAAGCACCTGGATTACTTTTATTTTCATAATTTTTTCTACGATTTTGTCTGGCGCGATAACCAACGCCGTCGCAATGAAATCACGCAGACCTGGGACCTGTTGCATACCTACCCACAGGATTACAAGGTCATCATTGTTGGGGATGCCTCGATGGCGCCCTACGAGATTGTCAGCGTTGGCGGCAGTGTTGAATACATGAATCGGGAGTCCGGCGTGACCTGGATGACCCGCTTGCAAGAGAGTTTCGGAAAGGTCATCTGGTTTAATCCCACTCCCAAAGCCCATTGGGGATACACCCAGTCTATCGGCCTGATTCAGGAACTCGTTGAAGATCACATGTATCCGCTGACACTTGATGGGTTGGATCGGGGGATCCGTTACCTCGCCAGCTGATTGCTCTTTTACACGACGCCTTCTTATACAAAAATATGCTTTCAGTATCACCAGACAAGCTAAGCGACTGGATAGATTGTGAAACGGGAGTTTCGCAATGGATTAAGGTTGATCAGGATCGCATTGATGCGTTTGCCGCGTGCACCGAAGATTTTCAGTTTATTCATGTTGATCCCGAGCGAGCTCGTGCCGAGGGCGGATTTGATGGCACCATCGCACATGGATTTTTGTCTCTTTCTTTGCTATCACGGTTTGCAATGGATGCAAGGCTATCGCTTCAGGGTGTTGTCACCAGTATCAACTATGGCTTTGACAAATTACGGTTCGTGAATCCGGTCGCCAGTGGCGCAAGTATTCGCGGCCGTTTTGTGCTGCGCGGGGCAGTTGAAAGAAAGCCCGGGCAGTGGATGCTGGTCTATGATGTCACGGTAGAAATTGCAGATCAAAAAAAACCCGCTATTGCGGCGCGTTGGCTTACCCTGCAGATTATTCGCTGATCATCGGCTCACCAGCTTCTTCACAGCTTCAGTTATCAGAAGAGCCCCGAACATGGCATTCAGACGCTTAAAGCAGGCGCTAAGAAAAAGAAAACTGAATCACAGTGGCGTCACGGTTGATCAGCAGGTCAACTGGGTTGCTTATGGCGCACGCTCCGGTATCTGGACAATCTGTCCGGATGTATTGTCTTCTAAAAGTGTGATTTACTCCTTTGGGGTTGGTAACAATATTGCTTGGGATCTGGCTATGATCGAGCATTATGGAGTGGAGCTACATGCGTTTGACTCTACACCCCGGTCTGTCGATTGGATCGGTGAGCAGAGCCTGCCACAGGAGTTTCATTTTCATCCCGTAGGCCTTTGCGGGTTTGATGGGTTAAGGGAATTCCTGGTGCCTCGGCGTGAACACCAGTTTAACTACAGTAGTATCGGGTCAGAAGTAGGGTCTGGAGGAAAGATCAACTGCCCGGTGAAGCGCCTTGCCACATTGCAGGCCGAACTCGCGCATGACGTTATCGATGTACTGAAGATGGATATCGAAGGAGGGGAGATGCAGTCTTTGCCAGATATTCTGGCCAACAGTCCATTACCGGGCCAGTTATTGGTTGAGTTTCATTACAACTATCCTGAGATTTCGTATGATGGCTTTTTGGATCTGGTTGGGCAGTTGCGTATGGCCGGTTACCAGATCTTCCATATTTCTGAGCGCGGCTATGAATTCTCTTTCATTCATCAACGGTTACTGGGCGGTGAAAAAAAAAGCGACTGAAAAGGTCGTTTTTTGAATTGAGCGATAGGCCCGCAGCGAGTATTTTTCAGGCTTAGATATCTGAAATTCACCCAGATCTGATATGCCAGGCCGGTTGATATGTGTTGCCAGATTGGAAGCTTGCACCGGTATGCGCCAACCGAGTGAGCATGCGCGGACATTATTACTCATCCCAGTGCAGGAGGGCTTCTATGAATATTCTTAAAGTCAATGAGCTGATGACGGTGCGCCAGCACGGAGCGATGGATTACACCACGCCGCCATGCGACCTCGACGAGGTACGTCGTTACCGCCTGGCACGTATCCAGGAGGAACTGGTCCGCCAGGATTTGGCCGGCATCATACTTTATGACCAACTGAACACGCGCTACGCCACCGATAGCACTAATATGCAGATCTGGTGCGCGCATAATGAAGCTCGGTATGTTTATGTGCCCGCCGAAAGTGGCGCCATCGTGTTCGAGTACGGCGGCAAGTCGCTACTCTCGGACGGATTGCCTGGGATCGAGCGAGTTGCTAAGCCCACCACATTTTTCTACATGGCTGCCGGTCAGCATGTGGCTGAAAGGGCGAAAACCTGGGCAGTAGAGATGGACGCCATTATTCGTGAGCACAGCGGCGGCAACCAGCGCATCGCTATCGATCGATTGGCCCCGGTGGGTGTGCAGATGATGGAAGAGTTAGGGTACGAGGTGCATGACGGTTTTACAGTGATGGAGAAGGCCCGTGAAATCAAGAGCGACGGTGAAATTGCTCTGATGCGAACATCGATCGAAGTCTGCGAACGGGCCGTGCAACAGATGCAAGAAGTGCTCAAACCCGGCATCACGGAGAATGCGCTATGGGCAGAACTGCATCACGGCAATATTGCGGGCGGTGGTGAGTGGATAGAGACACGACTTTTGTCGTCCGGCCCGCGTACTAATCCGTGGTTTCGTGAATGTTCCATGCGGCCTATCGAGAAAGGCGATATGGTGAGTTTTGATACCGATCTTATTGGCCCCTACGGCTACTGCTGCGATATGTCGCGCTCATGGATTTGTGATGCCGAGCCAGACGATGAACAGCGACGCTTGTATGCAGCGGCTTACGAGCAGATCAAGCGAAATACCGAACTGCTCAAGCCCGGACTGGGTTACCGGGAACTGACCGAAAAACTGCACCCAATGAAAGAAGAGTACATTTCTGGCCGTTACGGTGTAGCGATGCACGGTGTGGGCCTTTGCGATGAAGCGCCGGCTATTTACTACCCACAAGACTATGACGAGGTCGGATACGATGGTGTATTCCAGGAAGGCATGGTGATATGTGTCGAGGCACTTATCGGGGTTGAAGGCGGTAGAGAATGCGTCAAGCTTGAGGAGCAGGTACTGATTACGGCCGATGGCTATGAGCAGTTGACCACTTACCCGCTGCAAGATAACTGGGTATGAGTGAG
Organism: Gammaproteobacteria bacterium; assembly: GCA_963580215.1. GTDB lineage: Bacteria > Pseudomonadota > Gammaproteobacteria > Arenicellales > UBA868 > UBA868. The sequence goes on along the minus strand of CAUZJT010000003.1, from coordinate 79,232 downwards.
AGTTCTTGATTGTGCCTCGCCTGATTGCAGGGTTTCATTAATTTTGCCAGTGGGGCGTGATGGAAGCGAAGACGAGATCATTTTCTACCGTATCTGAAGATGCGATTGGGGCATATCAGGAAGACGGGGTGGTCTGCCTTCGCGGCATGATTGCAGATGAGTGGCTCGACCTTGCGCGCAAGGGTATCGACCAAAATCTGCAATATCCTGGCCGTTTCTTTCGGGATCACACCCCCGCCGACTCATTGGGTCGCTATGTGTTTGAGTACTGGTCGTGGCCCGATACGCCCGAAATCAAAAAGATCGTCCTGCATTCACCCCTGGCGCAGATCGCAGGCGAACTGATACAGGCCCAGCGGGTCAACATGGTAATGGATAACTGGTTCATGCGCGAAGCCGGTGCGAGCAATGGCGCGCCTTGGCATCATGATGAGCCGTATTTCGATTTTGAGGGCACCCTCTGTGTAGTTTGGATTCCTCTAGATCCTGCACCGGCGACAGATGGCCTGAACTTTGTGCGCGGGTCGCATAACTGGGGTGAACTCTATATGGCGCCTGAGTTCAGCAAGAATGTGCCATTTACCTGTGAGGGTAGCGCCTATAAGCCGGTCCCGGATATTGATGCAGACCCCAGTGCCTATGAATTTTTGTCCTGGAACGTCAATGTGGGTGACTGCCTGGTGTTTGACTTCAGGACCTTGCACTGCGTCATGAGCAAGAGTGAAGCTGCCAAGCAAAGTCAACGTCGCCTTACCCTGCGTTTTGGCGCTGAGGATACGATCTTTAGCCCGCGCGGGAAATGGACCGAAGAAACTTCAGAGTACCTGATCAACCAAGGCCAATCGCCCGGCACCGCTATTGACTGCAAGCTGATGCCCAGGGTCTGGGAGAAAATGCCCTAGCACTCGCACTATATTTAGTCTTTTACGGGAGGAAAAGATGACTCGGCCAATGAACATATTGTTTCTGATGGTGGATCCGTTGGCGCCGCAGTTTCTGCCGGCCTATGGCCACCTGGTGGTTAAGACCCCCCCGACTTGACGGCATCGCTGAAAACAGCGTGGTTTTCGACGCGCACTATACGAATTCACCTCTATGTGTTCCCGCTCGAGCTGGACTGATGACCGAGCAATTGCCCTCCAGAATCAATTGCTTCGACAGCGGCTGTGATTACGGGTTTTCTATCCCCACACTTGCCCACTACCTGCGGGCCAATGGTTATGTCACTGCGCAAAGCGGTAAGGCGCATTACATTGGTGCAGACCAGTTACATGGACTTGAGAAACGACTGACAGCCGATATTTGTCCATCTGACAACTGCTGGTATGGTATCTGGGATGATCCAGACTGGACCCTAGACTGGTTTCACAATTTGAAAAACGTTGTCACGACTGGCACTGCCGAGAGGTCAAGTCAGCAGGACCATGATTACGATGCGACCCATGCTGCAGTGCGCTGGCTATATGACTATGCCCGGGGTTCTGACCAAAGGCCTTTTTTCTGAAGGTGTCATTCACCCACCCACATGACCCTTACGTCACCCCACCCCAATACTGGAACCGTTACCGCCATGACGAGATTGATATGCCGGCCATCCCTTTCATGCCTGTCGCTGATCGCGATGAGCATGGCCAGTGGCTATTCCAGCATTACGATCGCAATGAATATGATGTTACCGATGAGCATATACGACAGGCCCACCATGGTTACTATGGCTCGATTTCATTAGTAGACGATTTGGTCGGCCAGGTATTGGACGCATTGATATCGGCCAGACTGGATGAGAACACCATCGTTGTCTTTACGGCGGATCATGGTGATATGCTTGGTGAGCGAGGCGCCTGGTACAAGATCAGTTTTTATGAGCATTCCTGCAGGGTGCCACTTTTCATCATGGTGCCCGGAGAAAACGGCTCTAGGCGGGTCAGTCAATGCACATCATTGATCGATCTGATGCCAACTCTGCTGGATTTGGTGTTGGATCAGGGTTGCGACCATCTGGTGGAATCTATTGATGGGCGCAGCCTTACCCTCTGATGTCCAGTGACGCCACAGCGTGGCGCGATGAGGCATTTGCCGAAATATGTTTTGAGGGCGCCCGCGCACCGGGCATGCTAATTCGTCGTGGCACAAAAAAGTATGTGCACTGGGAAGAGGGGTCCTGCAGTCTTTTTGATCTGCAGCATGACCCGCATGAAAAAGAAAACCTGGTTACAGATCCAGCCTATAGTGACGAGATCGCTTTATTTGATAAGGAAGTGCACGAACGATGGCGTGTAGAGCAACTTACCGAACAAATTCTACTTAAGCAACGACGCAACGCCCTGGTGCACCAAGCACTTATGACAGGCGAGGTTACGGCTTTGGACTTCCAGCCATTTGATGACGCATCGAAGCGTTACTATCGAGGACATGGTAACTGGCACAAAGCAGAAGAGCGGGATTTTCTACGGTTTGACTCTAAAGGCATTCCTGAATAAGCCGGCACATGCAAACTGCCCATCCAGGGTGAGCAATCACTTTCTGCCAGTAGTTAAGTTTAACTGCTTCATGGAATCATTGATCGGGGTGACACCTTGTCAGTTCGATCAAAAATGGGAGCTTGAACTTGCGCGATTGATGCATAATCTTCGAGCAGGGAATGATATCGAGGGGAGGACAATGGCGATTGAAGATCTATTCAATGAGAAGACCATCATCGATCTTAGCTTTTATAATTTTCGAAACGCGATAACGGCGGCTTATTTCGCGAACAATGAACTCGAAGTGCTCAAGGTTAATGATAATTTCCGTTCATTTTTCCCTATCCTGGGCAATGTGACCAATGTTTATTTTCCGGATGTTCTTGAGCAACTGGGCATTGCCGGTGAGCAGGTTGATGCCTTTGTCGCTGGAATCAAAAATGATGGCCACGTGCTGATTCCTGAGATTCAGATCGAGGTAGAGGGCGAGACGAGGGTTTATTCGCTGTTGTCAACCCGGACTAAGGATTCGGCATTCTCCTACCTTAATGGCATCCAGGGGCAGTTTGTGGATCGCACCCAGGAGTGGAACCTAAAGCACGAAAAGGAAGAACTCCTTGAGGAAAGGTTAAAAGATCAGGAGTTAATTGCAGCCAAGACTCAGCAACTTGAGCAGTTGGCAAAACGTCTTGCCCAATACCTCTCACCTCAAATATACGAGACGATCTTCTCCGGGAAAAGCATAGAAGAGGACAACTATAGCCGAAAAAATCTCACCGTTTTCTTTTCTGACATCGTGCAGTTCACTGATATGAGTGATTCTCTGGAGCCGGAGAAGTTGGCTACGGTGATCAATTCCTATCTTTCTGAAATGACTCAAGTTGCGCTTGATTGTGGTGGCACGATCGACAAGTTCATTGGTGACGCAATATTGGTGTTCTTTGGTGATCCTGAGAGCCGCGGTGAAAAACAAGACGCTCTTGCAGGTGTTGATATGGCCATCAAGATGCAGGAGCGAATCAAGGAGTTACAAGGCTATTGGAAAAAAAACGGTGTGACAAATGGCCTGAATGTTCGAATGGGAGTCACTACCGGGTATTGCACGGTAGGGAACTTCGGTTCGAGTCAGAGAATGGACTACACCGTTCTAGGCAAGCCGGTGAATCTTGCGGCTAGGCTGGAATCCCTTGCCGAGGCTGGCCAAATATTGATCTCTGACGCCACCTATGCTCTGATCGAGCAGCAAGTGGATTGCAAGTTTGTTGATGAAATACAGCCTAAGGGCTTTGCACGGGCAGTCAATGTTTATTCTGTGCAAGAGTTCAAAGGGACCTATGAGAGAAATAGTCGCACTAACCTCAGTCATACGTTGAAGCATGTGGAAGTGAATATTCTGGATAGTTCCGATATTCCGGCTGCAATTCGTGAATTGAAGCTAATACAAGACGAAATTCAAGCACATCTATCTTCGTCAGTCGATCCGAGCGACTCCGAATAGCCAAGTAAGAAAACATGAAACAGAACCATTAGGGATCTCTATGACAAGTGAAGTGAGTTGGGTTGAGAAAAGACTGTGCGGCGATGGACTGCCCATTGTTATCGATGGTGGCATGGGGACCGAACTGGAAAAGTCCGGGGTACCAATGGATGGAAAAGTCTGGAGCGCCCGTGCCATCATGTCGCATCCCCAAGTCGTGCGCCAGGTGCACGAGCGATTCATCGAGGCCGGTGCTGAAGTCGTGATCACCAACACGTTTTCTACGGCGCGACATATGTTGGAGCCAGGGGGTCTGGGCCACGAAGTGCGTAAGATCAATGCCCAAGCCGTATCCCTCGCCAAGCAGGCACGAGATGCTGTTGCGCAGCACCCTGTAGCCATTGTTGGGTCGATCTGTGAATGGACGCATGATGATGATCCAATCTGGAATTCGCCAGATGCCGTGGGTCGAGCCGCAAAGGAGCAGGCCGAGATCCTTGCTGAATCCGGGGTCGACATCATTGCATTGGAAATGTGCGAACGCTTGGAGCTTTCCGAAGCCGTCACTTCGGCTGTGATCGGGCTGGGTTTGCCGGTGTGGATTGGAGTCAGTGCTCGTGCCCATAAGGATCACGATTCGTTATCTTCTTTCAGCTATGCCGATCGTGATTTCGAAAATCTGGTGAAGGTGCTTTGCAAATACTCCCCATCACTGATGAATGTGATGCATACCGCAGTGCCAGATGTAGGTGCAGCTATAGACGTGGTCAAGAAGTACTGGGATGGCCCGATTGGGGTTTATCCCGAATCGGGTTATTTTTCGATGCCAAACTGGAATTTTGTCGAAATTATTGAGCCCGCAGAGTTGGCAGAGCAAGCCCGGCAATGGTTGGCAAATGGGGTTAGGCTTCTTGGTGGTTGTTGTGGGTTGGGGCTTGGACACATCCAGGCTTTGCGAGGCATGGTCAGCGCCGATACATAGGCCCCTAAGGCCAAGTGTCGAAGCGGTTAATAAGAGCTAGGGTCAATACTTTGTGCCGTATAAATTTCAGCGGCCTGTTGTCGCCCTTTCAGGTTAACTTCTCCAAGCAATACAAAGCGGATATTCGGGCATAGATCAACCACTTCCCTCGTGACGATCAGGCGAGAATCGTAGACCCGACCGCCAAACGACTCCAGCCGCGCTGCTACGTTAACGGTATCACCAATGACCGTATAGTTGAAGCGACTGCTTGAGCCAATATTTCCGGCAACCACCGGCCCAGAGTGGATACCCACTCCGAATTGGCAGGGCACCCCGCTTTTCGAGATCAGTGATTGGGTAAGAGCATCAGTTTGGCCACATATTTCCAGGCCGGCCCGCACCGCGTTAGCGGCGTGGTTGGGATCATCCTGCGGCGCACCAAAAATTGCCATCACCGCATCCCCAATATATTTGTCGATCACTCCGCCATTGGATTCAATTATCTGGCTTATTTGAGAGAAAAAGAGATTCAGCGAGTGCAGAACTTCTTTGGGTGGCTTTGTTTCAGACAGTGAAGTAAAACCTTGGATGTCACAAAAAAGCACCGTTATATTCCGCTGTTCTCCTGTAACTTCGATCTTCTCCGAAATCAATTTTTTCGCAATCTCAGGAGAAACGACTTTCCCCAGCAGATCCCGCACCCGTTCTTTTTCGACCAGGCCCTGGGTCATCTCGTTAAATGTTCGAGTCAGTATTCCGATCTCGTCTTTAGACGACACCGGGAGTGTTATATCCAATTGACCCTTTGAAACAGATTCCGCTGCAGCGGACAAGCGAGTAATTGGACTGGTAACGCTTCTTGATGTGCGTACTATGGCAACAGCAAACATCACTATGGCGACCAGGAAAATCAACAGGGAATACCAGAAAAGTTCGCGGTAAGGATCTAGAGCTGCATCTAACGACTGTTGTACAAATATCGAAAATGAAAGGTCTTGCACGTTGGTTAAACGAATCAGATTGCCAATATAGGTTTCTCGGTTGTCCCGATACTGTACTAATCCGCTAGATAAAGGAGTGCTCTGTAGAAAAGTGATCAGACCAGCTTGTTGTTCGCTGCCCAAGCTAGAGGCAACTAAATGGGTATTTGCTCCAGAGTTACGTACGAATGTCACTTCAGAACTCGTGAGCGCCGACAGATCTATAGCCATGTTATGGTCAGCACGAAACCCGCTGATAATCCAGGCATCCAGATCAGGTGCCAGAAGTGGAGTTACGGCCAACTGGTACACAGCGCCATCGAGTTCTGCATATGCGGTGGCCTCGCCACTGTCACTGTCATAGGCCTCATCCAGAACAGGTATCCATGGGAAAGGCTCATGATTCATGCTGTCTGAGAAAGTATTAGAAAGTACCAATCCATCCAGATCACATAAAATCATCAAGTCAGCGTCTTTCAACCGGTGTTGATGATTTTGTAGAGCAGTCTTGATCGTTGCGGTATCTTCCGTGCCATACGCAGCCTTAAAACCGTAGTCACCGGCTAAAAGTCGAACGTTCTGTTGGAGGTTTTTAACGCGAGTCTCGTGCAGTCTATTGACTGTCAAGAGGGTTGTTGCCAGAGACTGCTCTATTTCGAAAATTACCGTTTTGCGGGTGATCTGGCCGACCAGCATCATGACCATTGATAAAGAAAGAATCAGCAGGCCGCCAAAAAGCAGGGAAAGTTTGGTTTGAAACCGCATCGCTTCAGGAGTGGGTGTCGTCAGTGCAGTGGGTGTATTGTCGCTGACCCTTACTTATCATTACTATAATTATAGGAATTTCCAGTTTGATTGGCTGTGGTTGGCTTTTTGGACATTCGGATGGTTTTTTCCAGGGCGAGGTCAAATTTCACCTCGTTGTTCTTTCCATCAACTACGGTTAAGACCTTTTTCAATATTCGTTTGGTATTGCGAAATCGGGGGTTCCATACCCGAACTTCATAGGTTCCTGCCAAGACCTCATCGAAGATCACTGGACTGCTGTTAACTTTTTTCAGAAATTGGCTTTCGTGAACGTATATGTAAGCGATCATCCAGTCATGGATGTTGCATCCGAGTTTTACAATCCCACTGTTTTGAAGAACCACATCCTGTTTAGGAACATCGGTATACAAAGGGATATCGAACTGATTTCCTTTGGAAAAAGAGTACACATGGTGTTTAAACGGATCGTTGTTAGTGAGAGTGATAGAGGTACCTTTTGGTATCACTGAGAAAAGGGGTTTGAACGCTATGCCAACCTGGTTAATGACGTAATCGGCTCCGGGTTGGGCTGGGGAATCCACTCCGATTAGTTCTACAATGGTTCCGTCAAGGGTTAAGTTCTTCTTGTCATGCAAATAGACGGTGACATCCAGCGCTATCGACGGTGTGGTGACCGAAAATAAAATAGCGGGTAAGAGTATGAGGCGGCTCAGGCTCTGATATGCTGATGACTTTTTCAAAGTGCGGTTTAAGAAGAGCATAGATGTAGCCTTAAGGGTTTGAGGTTATCCACTCCACAATATGATCTGGTAACTGCTCATCATGAATATATTTCTGTGAGACAACCCGGTTAGAAACTTTTAACTCATCGAAGGTCAGGTCGACCGTGCGACCCTCATTGAACAACCGATATGCGCAGGTCGACGGCATAATATCCAGAATCGACAGATTATCGGGAGAGAGAATCGCGCAATCGGGGTTGATGCTATTGCGGTTGGCGTAGTCGGTGCAGCGGCAGGTCTCGATATCGAGATACTGGCACGCGACATTAGTGTAGTGCAGTTCACCAGTATCTTCATCTTCAAGTTTCACCACACAACAGCGGCCACAACCATCGCAAAGCGCTTCCCATTCTGGGTGATTGAGTGAAAGCAGTGAGCTGACCATAGTCGTTTGGTTTTGGGTAGAGAGTCTAAAGGGTTGCAATTGTCTGGCGGCTATACCCAATTGCGAAGACCGGAGAATAGAGTACGAGTACGAAAATTGAAAGGCCCAAAGTGCTGATTATCGTTTTGCATGATATATGGAGTGCCCCAGACCTAGAGAAGATTCCACAGATTCATGCGCCAGAATATATAGCGCGCTGGCCTCAAGTTTGGGAGCCGAATCCCCGGGCCGCGTACAGATCAAAGAGGTGATTGCGCGCATGCAGGCTGTGTCTGCCGATTGGTGCGAGGAGACCTGGATCTTGCCGTAGCCTGGGAGAAAGTTGTGACCCAACATCTTTTTAGCGACACCTATCAAGGGGAATAGCTTGGAATCAGCACGACGGGGTGAAAAAATGGCGCTCGAGGAAATCTCGATCTATCGACTACAAGAAAACCACATTGTCGAGCAGTGGCGCTTGTGTGGTGATCTGTGGTGTATTAGCCCAACTCATGTCAGAAACTTCTTAAGCCAGTCAAGATCAATATCCAAAAGGCTCGTCCTTTATGAATGCTGATATGCACAGACTTGCAGTATTGTTGATGATCGCCAGTTCAGTGGTTATCAGCTTTTCCGGCCTGATTGTACGTGTGCTCGAGGTTGAGTCTTTGGTGATGAATTTCTACCGGTCAGTTTCTTTGATGTGCGCGGTCGTTATTCTGCTGGTTGTCAAATATCGTGGCGCCACGGTAGTTCGGGTGATCGGGGTCGGTTGGCCCGGAGTGTTTGCAGGGTTGCTACTGGCCGGGGCAGCCATCACATTTTTGCAGTCTCTCACTCATACCACAGTCGCCAACACGCTATTCATCCTCGGAGCCATTCCGTTTTTGACAGCGGCGCTGGCATGGGTGTTTCTAAAAGAGCAGCCCAGGCGGACAACCTTGGTCACTATGGTTGTCGCCTTCCTGGGAATCACTGTGATGATGGGGGAGGGGTTTGGCATCGGATCAGTTTACGGCAACGCCATGGCGTTGCTAACCGCACTGTGCTTTTCCATTTACGCAGTGCTGGTACGTCAGAACCGTCAGGTAGATATGCTGCCGGCGATACTAATCTCTACTTTCTTTATCATGATTGTGGTGGCGCTGGTCCGTTACGACACACTGCAGATTTCCAGAGGTGACCTGCTATTGTGCATGCTTTGGGGTGGTGTGATGTCCGGTTTTGCCAGCGCCTGCTTCATCGTCGCATCGCGTCACATTGCAGCTGCGGAGCTGACGATCTTTATGCTGCTGGAATTTGCTCTGGGCCCGATATGGGTCTGGTTATTTATCAACGAGGTGCCGTCCCGTTGGACTCTGACCGGAGGCGCTCTGGTGATATCTGCTGTTCTGGCTCGATCCTGGATGGAGTTTCGCTCGCGCTACTCCTCTCGCCCAGTTGGTTGATCGGACCTGGCGGTAGGGCGCCTATTCTTGTAGTGGTTTAGGGATCACCCCTTTGTCACTACCAACGACGCGGGTCTGGCGCATTCGACGGCGCCAGCGGTCTGCGTCATATCCTGTGCCGCGATGCAATATGCAGCGGTTATCCCAGATCACGGTATCACCTGGCTTAAAGGCGAGGCTAAGAATGTGCTCTGGTGCAGCGGTGTGCTCAAGAAGCGTATCGAGAAGTTGCCTGCTATCTATTCCCGACCAGCCAGGAATCGATCGCGCGTGAGAGCCGATGTAATAGTTCTTCAGGCTGTTGACCGGGTTGGCACGAACCATTGGGTGCATTACCGGCGGCAGTGATGCGGCATGATTGGGATTGACCGGTGCGATCGGACCTCGGGAAAAAACATAGTCATGAACAACATGCAGCGGTTCTATCCGCTCCCGCATCTCGTCGGATAACCGCGCATACCCAGCACGCATACTGGCAAATTCGGTCTGACCACCTTCGCCGGGTACCTCATAGGCATGCAGGATCGAGACAAAAGACGGGGTTTCGCGAAAAGAGGAATCTGAATGCCATAACTGGTTGCCGCTCTGGTAGCGGGCATTGGCAGTGTTAGCTTTGGTGCCATCATCCTGGATATTACCCACTGTGCCAAAGTAACTGACCTCGCCAGTTTTTCCAAACCGGACGTGTTCGGTCTCAGGCGTGCCCAATAGGTGGGTAAAGGCAAGCTGCTTTTCATCGCTCATATCCTGATCTGGAAAGCAAAGCAGCGAGTATTGCTCAATTGATTGACGAATAAAATTCAGGACATTGTCCACCATCTTGCCGGACAGCGTGATGCCAAGAATTCTGGCTCCAAAATCTGTGTGCAGCGGCTCAATGTCAGGTTTGTTCATTAGCTGGCAGTGAAATCAGTTATGGAATAACCGGTAAACGCGGTGCGGCGCATTTCTCGGCGAAAGCCATGATAATCATTTACCGCATAGTGCTGGGTCGAAAAATTATCCCAGATTACCACCATGCCTTTTGCCCAGCGGATTCGACAGCAAAATTCTGGTTGAGTCGAATACTGAAAAAGTGACTCCAGAATCGGCCGGCTTTCGGCCTCGCTCATCCCGTCGAGGCGCAGAGTATAGGTGGGATTGATATACAGTCCCTGCCGGCGAGTGACGGGATGGGCAAGCACAGCAGGGTGAAAACGCTCGCGGTCCGCATCAGGGTCGCCCCGGCGAGTAGTGCCACGCATTGATTGTTCTTCAAGCGGTGGCGCCCATTTGATTCCGTAGGGCTTGCCCACGTGGATCGCGTTGCGGTTTTCCAGAAGATTACAAAGTGGCTGGGCAAGTGAATCCCACGCAGCTTGCTGACTACAAAAGAGCGTATCTCCGCCGTGAGGGGGCACTTCTAATGCGCAGAGCACTGAGCCGCTAGGCGGTTGCTCAAAAAAGCTGAGGTCTGTGTGCCAGCCCCCGCCAAAGACGCCGGATCGCTCGCCCGCTTCTTTGATAACATAAGTCATCTCCGGGTTCGCATCAGGCCCTGGCGCGTAGGGGTTGGTCATCGGTTTGCCGAAGACTTGAGACAAGCGCTTATGCCCAGAAACATCGAGGTGCTGGTCGCGCAGGACAAGCATCAGATAACGGTTCAATGCGTCGCGCAGGGCGCCGTGAAGATCATTGGAAATGGGTTGCTTTAGATTAAGGCCAGATATTTCTGCTCCAATGTTTCCAGTGATCGGAATGATTTGCATGTAGAGATTTTTCTCGAATTTTGGTGTCAGAGCAGGGTGAAGTATTGCGCCTAACAGGCTTTATTCCAAGCCAAGATCCGGCCACACAATGGGGAACAGATCCCCAGGCATACGCATGCCTGGCTGCACACCCAGGTTTTTCAGGGGTGGCGAGGTTTCCCCCGGGCGCTCAAAGTAGACCATGTCGTCACCAAGCCAGCGCGTTGAAAAAGCCCGACGTTGGGTTTTTGTTTCCATCGCCGTTGTGCCATGCAAGGTTCGAAAATCAAAAAGCAGGGCATCACCGGGTTCCAGCTCAAAAGAGCGAAGATCCTCTTCCTGGAATGCGTCTTCAAGGGGTGCAACAGCAGACATGGTGGGATCATCCAGAACATAATCGGATCCGTCAAGAAAATGACGGGGGTAATAAAGCTGCCCGGATCGATGTGACCCGGCCAAAAAGCGCACCGCGGTGTTTGCTGGCGTGAAATCCAGCGAGACATAGATGCTGATATTCTGCCAGCCGTCTACACAATAGTAGGGTAGATCATGATGCCAGGGAGTGGCAGTCTGCGTGCCTGCGTCTTTGCAGAAGACATGCTCATGAAAAAACTGAGCGGACGTTGACCGCATGAACTGGCAGGCCATTGATGCGGCAGTCGATGAACCGACAAATTCCGTGTATTCTGGAATGCGATGCCAGTTGCAGTAACTGTCAAAAAAACGGCCTTTTCCGCCAGGTGCTACGCTATCGCACGGAAAAGCGTAGTCGTTGGGGTAATCCATATTGCGCTGTAGCCCGATCCGTAGCCGATCAACCCAATCTGCAAACGCACCGCGTAGCAGTACGACGCCATCACTCTGGAACGTAGCAATCGAATCAGCGCTGACATCACAGGCAGGTGGTGCGCCTAGGGCCTGGATGATCTCGCTATGAGGTCGCCAATCGATAGTGACAAGGTTGCCTTTTTCTTCTGATGTCTGCACAAGTTCGTTCTCTTTTTACAAATAGAATCAAGCCCACTTGGCTTGTGACGCTCCAGCACCATCGTGAATCGGAGTTAACCCGTTAGCCCGCGGCAATTTACCACGAAATACACGAAATAGAATCCGCCAGACCACTTTGTTAGGCTAATGTTGGGCTTAGCGGATTTCCTGTTATGGCAGAACAAAAGAGTGTGCGATAACGCGTGCTCAGATGCCCGCAGAAGAAGGTGAATCTTCACCAAGATCCGCATTAATCCGAAAGACACCTTAGCTATCGTAAGGTGGGCGAGGGCTTATATTTCTGCGCTCCAGCAGGCGTAGAGACCTGCACGGCGTTGCGCCAGGTTTTCAGGTCGATAAGCATATCAAAGCAATTTTTCAAATTGCTCGATTAGATGATTTTGGCGCAGTGCCTGTGGGTATTAAAGTCGCAGTGCGCACGAAGACGCATCCCGTAATTGAATCAGCCTTACGCTTGAGTGACATAGAAATCGATAGCCTTTAGCGCGGATCGGGATTTTCATAACTGCTATTTTGAGACGTAGAACATTCCCCAGCGCTGATTACTGGCTCGCGCACGTTCAATCTTTTTAAGCCAGTCATTCTTCAAACTGGTTTGATCCGAATGAGCGATGTCCAGCGAGTTAATCGTATCAAGCTCCATTTTGCAGAACCAGATGAAGTCTTTGGTTCGATCGAGTGCTTCAATAATCCGAAATCCAGCGGCTTCCAACAGTTTTTGATAGTCTGAAACAGTGCAGAGGTGGTATCCCCGGTTTTCTACATAAGCCGAGAAATTGCTCTGCCATGGTTTTTCATCACAACAATAATCGGTAAACAGCAGTTTGCCCGATGGTTTCAGTGCAGTGTACAAATTCGAGAACAGTTTTTGTTTGTCATGTATGTGCAGAAATACATCTCTGCTATAGATGGCGTCATAGTAGTTTTGAACGTAAAGTTCGAGGCAATCCTGATTTTTTAGTTGAACCCGTTTTTTCAGCCCTGTTTGTGCCAAGCGTTCGCGCGCCAGCGCCAGCATATTTTCAGAAAGATCGATAGCGTCAACGTCAAGGCCGAAATCCTGCGCCATTAAAAACGCACTTCCGCCGAGGCCGCATCCCACATCGAGAACCTGTGCGCTGGCAGGCAGGCCGAGCTTCTTAATCAATCGGATTGCGCAACGCGCGCCCCCAGGGCTTATAAAATTAGTTCCGTAAACCAACTCGTATTTGAGTATCGAATCGACCGTATATTGGCCAGCATCCAAAAACGACTGACAAGCATTACCTGATTCATCCATTGGGGCCATGGTCCACCGCATCAAGGTGCTGTGAAAATTCTTGTGTTGCCATCAGATCGCGACAGCGGTTGAGTCGTCCCACCGCATAGGCCCAGAAATCATCCGCCGGGTTTTTATTGGCATGTTGCACGACACCCCAGAGTGTCCACAAGAGGTCGCACATGGCTTTGTACATGACTATTCGGCCTACATCGAAAGGTCTTGGCTCTTGACCGAAATAAGCCGACATGAAAATGCGTTCCTGCTCTGGTGAAAAAGAGCCTTCGACTGCTAAGTCTCCGAGGTCCCACATTGGGTCATTGTTTCCCGCATATTCAAAGTCGATGATAAAGACTCGATCTCCATCGTCGATGCAGTTTTCGACCATTGGATCACAGTGGCAGGGCCGTTTGGGCAGGGCGTGTGAAGAAAGAGCGGCGCGAACTGATTTCGCGCTATCGTGCACATCCGAATAGCCATCGGGTAGGTCAGCATTCAGTTGATTCAGTACGGCTAAGTACTGATCAATTTGTTCGAAGAGTTCAAATTCGCCCTCAAATAACTGAGGACTATCGTGCAGTTGACGAAACGCTCGACCAGCTCTTTGCAGTACGCCCTTGTCTTTGAATTTTTCAACATCCAGAGTAACCGCATTTTCAATGTAGCGCGTCACCATTGTGCCGGTCTTGGCATCAAAGAAGACAATTTCTGCGTTGACTCCTGCGTTAGACGCCAGCTGGGCATTTTTTTCCTCGACGGCTCGATCAATGTAGTCACTCGTGCTCTCGCCAGCTAGGCGCAGAACAAAGTCACCAACTGGTGAGTTGACTCGGTAATTTATGTTGGTCAGGCCGCCGAGGCGTTCAACAGCGAGGTCTTCGGGGTTAAATTGTGCAAAGGGTCCAACAGTCGCTAGAGCATCTCTTAGAGTGTCATCCATCGCGTGATTTTCCTTTTTGAAAGGGCTTCTTGAGTAGAAGTCAGGTCATTCAGCCGGCTACATCGAGACCTCACTAGGTTAAGACGTGGTTGAGGCTTTGACGCTTTGCCGGAATGTGTTCAGCGCCTCCTATCCTCTGGGTAACAGATTGTCAGGATCATAAAGACCTTTGCAGCCCACTGCCTCTACTCTTATGGGGAATGGTTCGTCAAAGTACTCCATGATCAGCTCGCGCCCCTGTTCAGCATAGGCTTTTGGCAGGTACCCCAGGGCGATATTCTTACCAACAGAAGGGCCATAAGCAATGCTGGTGGCATAGGAGCGTCGACCGATATCATCGATCAGAACCTGGTTGGTGTCTGGATCCAGGATCGGCCATTGACCCACCGGGTAGCGGGCAACTCCCTTCGAATCTATATTGTCCGTCATAACCATCGTGCAAAGATAAGCTGGTTGAGATTCTCGTTCACGCTGCGACAGATAGGCGTCTTTGCCGTGAAAATCTACCGCTTTGACGCTAGGCCGAGCGAGTCCCGCCTCGATCAGGTTGTACTCGGTAAGAAGATCTGCATTTTGCAGGCGAAAACTTTTCTCAAGGCGACGGGAGTTGGCATAAGTCTCTACGCCTACCGGGGTCGCGCCTTGCTCAAACACCAAGTCCCATAGCGACAGGCCATAGCTGAACGGTACGTGCAATTCCCAGCCTGACTCGCCTACATAGGAGATGCGAAACGCCAGCACCGGAATCCCTCGCACGGTGATGTTTTTCGTAGTGGCGAACGGGAAGTTGTCCAATTCGAGTTCATCTGGTTTGTCGGCAATGGCTTTAAGCATTTTCCGGGCGTTGGGCCCCCAAAGACCCAGGCAGGCCATATGATCGCTACGATCTTCTACATAAACGTTCCAACCCTTATCCTGAGCCATGCGTTTAAGCCAGACGTAATCACGGTTGCCGGCGTCGGCCCCGTCGACTATTCGAAACTTATCCAAGGCGAGGCGCAGTACGGTCAGGTCTGCACAGATGCCCCCAGCATGGTCCAGAAAATGGGTATAAATCCCTTTTCCCACGGTAGTGTTGCCACCGACCTTGGCAACACAAGCATATTCCATCAAGGTTTCGGCATCTGGGCCGGTGACATCGTAAACCGCAAAGTGTGACAGGCTGATCATGCCGGCGTTATCCGACATGGCGAGATGCTCAGCGTTGGAAACCCGCCAGAAATGACGGTTGTCCCATTCGTTTTCACGCACTGGTACGTTGGCTGCGTATTTTTCCAACAGATGCTCGTTGGAGGCATACCCATGAGCACGCTCCCAGCCGGCGAGCTCCATGAAGTGGCCGCCGAGTTCCTGTTCTCGTGACCAGAACGGGCTTCGGCGCAGGTTGCGACCCTTACTATAGGGCTCTCGGTTATGCACGGCTGGGTTATAGATTTTGAACGCGGTCTCGTAGCAGCGGTCGTAGATATAGGAGGGGGTCTTTTGCATCGGGTAGTAGCGGGCAACATCAATGCCATGCACATCCACCTCAGTAATGCCATCGGTCATCATGTCTACAAGAACCTTGGCGATTCCAGGTGCATCTTTTACCCAAACGGATTCGGCGTACCACAGTCCCCGAGTTTGAGGTGATTCACCGATTGACGGCCCTCCATCGGCGGTAACCTGTAACAGTCCATTGAAAGAATGTTTATCGTTCCAGCCAAGTTCTCCGAGTATTGGTGTCAGTTCCATCGCACGCTCGAGTGGTTCAATAATCTGCTCCATCTCAAGATCGCGCTGGGAAGGAGACCAGTGCGATTCACCTTTTTCCAGCAGGTCTTTAGGGTGTACCAATCGAGGGTCTTTTTCCTCGTAATAGCCCCATTCAATCTGTCCGCCTTCCGCCGTATTTGGGTCACCGGTATCGCGAAGATAGGCAGAATTTCCCTGATCGCGAAGAAGGGGATAGCCGATTTCTTTGCCAGTGCCCTCGAATTCGTTGTACGGGCCAAAAAAGCACAGCGGGTGATCCACAGGCATGATCGGCAGGTCTTCTCCGGCCATTTCGGCCACAAGTCGCCCCCACAATCCCGCACAGACCACGACCGCATCTGTGGCGATATGACCCCGGCTGGTTTTTACCCCCTTGATCCGTCCATCGACGATCTCCAGACCCGTTGCAGTGGTATTTTGAAATGCTTGCAGCTCCCCACCGGCTACGGCCTGGTCCACCAATTTGCCCGCTACGGTTTGTGAGCGGGGTATGACAAGCCCGGCGTCGGGATCCCACATCGCGCCTTGGATCATGGCTTCTTCCAGCAAGGGCATTTTTTCCTTGGCTTCCTTCGCGCTGATCATCGTGACGTTAGTACCAAAGGCTTTGCCGGAGCCCACTTTGCGCTTGAGTTCGGCCATACGCTCGTCGTCATCATGGCGAGCGACCTCAAGGCCGCCAACCCGGCTGTAATGCCCCATCTCGTCGTAGAACGCTACGCTGTACCGCGTGGTGTAGCAGGTCATATTGTCGTGTGCTGTCATGTAGCAAAAGTCCGACGCATGCGAGGTGGAACCGATATCCGTGGGTATCGATGATTTGTCGATACCGACGATATTTTTCCAGCCCTTTGCGATCAGATGATGCGCTACTGAAGCGCCGACAATGCCACCAAGTCCAATGATGACGACATCAGCGCTTTTGGGAAAACTGGCCATTTTCTACTCCGGATTTGAGTCAGCTGGGTGTAACTCGCTTCGACGAGGGTGCTCCGTGACGACAGTCTTGTGAAATATCATAGAAAAAGGGAGATAATATTCCCAATCGAGTCTCAAGGTGTTATTTAGATTATTCTTCTTGTCAGGGGATAAGTAAATCCTCGTCTGCGGCAAAAATGATCGAAAATTCGCTTTGGATTTACTTGTAGTTTGCTCGCGGAATATTAGTCAGGGAGGGCGCCTAATCTTAGGGGCGGGATATGCAATCACCGAATTATCATGTTTAAAACCCTGCATTTATATGAGCCTGCTACTCTCTTCACCTTGCTTTGGATTGTTTCGATTTCACTGGTCTCATTCACGGCGACTGCTGCAGACCTTGCGAAATATGACTACAAAAAGGCTGTGAATGGCAAACTCCTGATCTATAAGTATTCCGGTGTGAATGCCGCCGATCGAGTCAGGGTGGGTGGATACATTCGGCAAGCGCAGAAATTTCTCTCTGCCAGGCCCCCAACGGCAACCCATATTCACATGTTCCATACGAGGAAATCTGATCTTTTAGTCGTAGGAAAGAAGCATTGCCAGATCAAGAAAGACACTTGGCATAAGTGTCCCAGTGATTTTAAAAAATACTCGTCGTCCCGGGATGCCAGTGCTGATATGGGGAGACGTCTTCAAATCCCCTGCCAGATTGTGTTGGCGCAAGACTGGTGGGATCGCAATTCGTCTGATTCCGCCGATCAGCAGATGTTGGTTGCAGCCCATGAGTATTTCCACTGCTATCAAGGCGGGTTGGCTAACAAATTCGAAAGTCGTAATCAGTTTGGGTGGCCAAAGTATCGATACCCAGACCACGAGCGCGGGGTTGGGGTAGAGGGCCCATACTGGTTGGTGGAAGGTGCGGCCAGTTATTTTGCCGCAAATATTGGTGGTAAAAGAGGGTACGTAGATTACGAAACTGAGATGCGCGGCGCCCTGGATAAAGCGCGAGCGGCTGTTAAAAAAGGGGCCAGGCTCGAAAAATATATCAGCCAGAAAAAGGCCCGTGCACGCGATGATTCTTTTGAATACAACGGAGGCCAGTGGGCAATGGCTTATCTGGCCCACAAGAAAAAGTCAAACCGCCAGGTTTTTATAAACTATTACAGAGATCTCGCTGAACTTGAGCAGACTTGGCGAAAAAAAGGGCGGGCGAACTATGGTTGGCAGAAGTCTTTTCGCAAAAACTTTGGCGTTGCGCCCAAAGCATTCTACAAAATGTTTCACAAATTCATGAAAAAATCGATATCGAAACAGATGTCAATTCTGATGGCACCAGCGAAACTCTAGGAATCCTCGCGGTTTAGGTAGCTGGGGTCGGTTGATATCTATGCCATCGGGGAGTTCTAGAATGCCAACAGAATGTGGGTTTTTGCCTGCTATGGTTTCTTGATCTTTAACTTGATACCTTTGTATTTGCCGTCTGGTAGCTTTTTGGGAAGCTTATATTTTTTGGTGGTTAAAAGACGATACAAGGCTTTATCTTTGCGTTTAATTTTTGCTTTCGTATTTAACTGCCATTCATGTTTGATTTCGTTGTATCGGCCGGGGTATGACTGTCCACCGAGAATTGAGGTTAAGCCCCAATAGAAATATTCTGTAACCATGCAAGCGTAATCACAGGTGCGATCGTTATAGGTGTACCAAGCTCTGGGCGGATACTTTTTCACTGGCTGACCTGGTCCTTTGTATCCTCCTCTTGCTTTATCCATTGCCTTTGCAATCTTTGTTCCTGATTTTTCACCAAATTGCTTTGGGTATGCATAAGCATAGCCAGTCTGAGTGACAAGATGCAGCACTTCCTCAATGGTTGCATCACGCTGATCCTTTTTCGATCCCTGAGGAAAAATCTCATCCTCGAAAAGCCACATACAGGGGTCATATCCATCGTCACCGCAATACACGCTGACGCACCCGCCGTCTCTTTTTCTTAACTGCTTAACGACTTTTAGGTTATCGACCTTCCCATTATTATTGTTATCCAGGTATTCAGCTAGGACACGGGCTACATGAAGCATTTTCTTATTGGAGACACACGATTCTGCGTTAACCGGGATACCAAAAACATCAATAGTTTTTGTGAATCCACTTTGTTGCTGTGCCCATACCGGTGATACCGGAAGGGTGACGGCTAGACTGACAAAAAAAATAGCCGGGAAAAGGTTGCGTGTGATCATAAGAGTTCCTTTAAAGGATACAGCGCTTTTTGCCAAACGCGCCGGCCAAGCCTCGAGCCACCCAGATAAATCATTGTTACAGGTGGAGAATCAAACGTCAATACAGCTACGCTCCTGACCCGATGAGGCTAGGTGAGTCCTGGCGGCCAAGTACTTATGCGCACCATTGAACTCCTCGAAGGTGGAGATGAACCGCACAAGCCTGGGGTAAGAGTCCAGCAGTATTCTTAGTATCTTAATCATCAGTTGCGGATAATTCCTTTGCACTAGTCAAGGATACGATCTAAGGTCCAGATCGCCAATTCATGTACCAAATGCTCCTCTTCTGCAAACCGCCCCTGTGGTCGGGCTTGAACAGATTGACCAATTTGTTGCGCTTCACAAATCGCATTATCCTCGGCTGTCGCTGTATCCCACCGTTCAAAATAGGATTGAACCGTTTTCTGAAAATCTGGTGTCGCAATCGTCGATTCCGCAAAACATGATCCTACTTCCAGACGAGATCTGGTAGGGCCTTGTGGCTGAATTGTGAGCCACCACATACTATCTGGCGCAAAAACAAACTGTGTACAGGGATATATATTGGTAAAAAAGGTTCCCCTTTGTTGTTCTTTAGATAGGTCTGGATTGATTGGTAAAGTTTGTGTGGAATTGGGGAGTATCGAAAGCGTTTTCTTTCCATCTACATATACAAACAGGCACGACCATTCACCCGCAGTCACTTTTGGGTGTGATTGTTGTCGTCCAAGCGTAGATTGATGAACGGTACCCGTATGATAGGTTTCCAGAGAATTTTCGATGAGTAGCTTCCAATTGCACTGTACGTCAAAGTTTTTTCGCCTCACGCATCTTAGTAATTGCGGGCTGTAGTTACGGAAGAAATCGGGCATATCTCCAAGCCAATCTTTTAACTCTGGTCCATCGTCACTGTATCGAATAAATAGAAATCCCCCCCAGCTGTCCAGTTTTAGTGGCAATAGACCATATGATTCTTTTTCGAAATTATGGACGCCCTTCATTCCCGGCGTTCGCACGAGCGTGCCTTCGCACGAGTAAACCCAACTGTGATAAGGGCATACAATATGTTTTATTGAGCCGGACCCTTCAAGCAGTCGCATGCCACGATGACGACAGGTGTTGAAGAATGCGTTGATCTGTCCAGTTTCATTTCTGATAATTATCGCTGGACCGCCAATGCCATCATAGGTCAAGAAGTCTCCTGGATTGGGTAGCTCATCTTCTCGCCCGACGAAATGCCAGCCATGGTTAAATATCTTGTCGACCTCCCGTTGGTAGAACACTTGGCTTGTATAACACCAGGAGGGCAGATTGCTGGCCTGTAGTAGAGGCTGTCGGACCTCTTGGTAGTGTATCGGGTTGAGAATATCGGTCGGAGTCATGACTCAACGCAGGCAAAAATCGGATGGACAAGTCTACAATTAGACTTAGGCAAAAGAAAATGAGAATGAGAATGTATTTCAATGCTGGTTAAGCCATCTCGACGTCTGGATTTCACACAGATCCCCATTTTAGATATTGGATCTTTGGTATCAGGTCAAAGCGATCCGGAATTAATTACAAGCTTGAGAGCCGCCTGTACCGATGTGGGTTTTTTTTATGTCAAAAACCATCAGATCCCGCTTTCGTTGGTCAGGGCGCTTAAAAATGCAGCTAAGGAGTTCTTCCAAGCACCCATGAGTGAGAAAATGAACATTGCAATCGATTCTCGGATTCAAGGTTATCTTCCATTAGGGTACCGGAGTTATGAGGGCGAGGAGAGGGCGGGGACCAGCCATCAGGAAGGGTTCTGGGTTGGCTACGAGCGGGCTATTTCTAAAGAAATGCCCCTTAGTGGCCCTAATCAGTGGCCCAAAAGATATCCCGCTCTAAAGGATGCAATGCTTCGATATTTTGATTGTTTGGAAGGCCTGACCGAGGCATTGTTACAAGGCTTCTCTCGTGCGTTGGGTCTGAGTCCGGATTATCTTTCGACATATTACAAGCAACCCTTGAGTCGTCTTAAGGTAAATCATTACCCTCCACAGCCCGACCCAGTCAGTGACGATGATATCGGCGTCGTACCCCATTCAGATTCGGGTGGCTTTACTATATTGTGGCAGGATGAATGGGGGGGTCTTGAGATTCAGAATAAAAACGGAGAGTGGGTTGGAGCGCCACCTGTAGAGGAAACATTTGTCATCAATATTGGCAACATTATGCAGATTTGGAGCAACGGGGAATTCTCCTCAACGCCACACAGAGTCGTCAATCGAAGCGGTCAGGACCGATACTCCATACCTTTGTTCGTCAACCCCAGTGCTGATACGCTGATTATGCCTGTAGCGGGAGAAAGTGAACCTTACGATTCTTTTAATTACGGCCATTACCAGCGTGATTTGTGGCGTCGAACTTTTCCAATCGCGAACGTTGATTAAGATCTTACTTTTCCAGTTGAAAAGGAAAATCCTATGAAACCGAAAAACACTCATCACGTAGGTCCTGGAGAGGTGGTGGGCCTAGAGGTAAAAACAAACGCGCTTGTTCGTGTGCTAACGCCCTATGGTTGTCAGGTGGTAGATACTTGGGGATTTCATATCTCAAGTGATATTGAGTATCTGTCAATGGCTCATAACCACACAGCGCTTTACAGGACCCGATTTAAAGTAGGAGACACGTTAGTTAGTAATAAATTTAACTCTCTTTTACGATTGGAAAACGATACAACAGATGGGTTCCATGACTCGTTTCATGCCGCTTGCTCAATGGGCAGTTATTCTTTTTTTGGTGAAACCAATCATCATCCTAATTGTGAAGACAATCTTCGCCAGACACTTAAAGAGTACGGCCTCGAATGCCAGATTACTCCTCCGCCATGGAATTTATTCGAGCGATCTGTTCTAGACGAAAGAGGCAGGCTTCATGATGAGGCTACGGGATCCACAGCAGGCGATTTTGTCGAGTTGCGTGTTGAGCGCGATCTCTTATTGATATTCTCAGCATGTCGCTCGACGGTAGGCAACATCAATAACGGCCGCCCCCTGGGCGCAGAGATCTGGGTTTTCGATCCAGAAATTCAATAGCGCTAGATTGGGTTTTCTGGGCTGTGGACTGGCTTGTATGAGTTGAGGGCGGTCAGCTGACTGACAACCATATCCAAATTTCTTTATATGGTTTTCTTGATACCTAAAGCTTTTCGGTAAACAGCTACCAACATGGCTCCTGTTGTTAACATTAAGCCAATCTGGAACGCCGAATTAGCAATGTTCCAGACTGGGATCGCTGGGATGATTAAAACGGCACTTAAGAAACTATTGATAAAAATCAATCGGGTCTCGGTTTCTGGAAAATTCCATGCCTTGATGAATGTGGGAATTGAAGCAAAAGTATTCGCCGCAGTCGCAAGTAAAACTGCGATGAGTGGAGAGCTTGTGAGCTGCCAAAATAATAATGCTGTCAAAGACAAGCCGCCGCAAAACCAGTCAAATCGGGTGAGTTGCCAATAGCTTTTTCTGTTAACAAAGGAACCCAGAAATATCACTGCGGGCACCACTCCACCAACCAGAACCCTGACTGAAGCCCAGATATCTGCGTCTGCTGAAAAAGCCGCACCGAGACTGACCAGGGGGGCCAAGGCCCAGAGAAACCAGGAAACCCGGTTGGGCTTGGTTCTGCCTACTACGGTGTCACGAAAATATGAATACCCTCCCCACAGCATAAGGAGAGTGCTGATAATCACCAGAAAATGCGGAAAGGTTATATAAGCCGTCATTTTGCAATCATGTAGTACTTGTACCGCGTTTTCGTGATTTCCGAAGTGCGTTGGATTCTTTTGGCAATAAAGCCAATATCGTCCGTTGTAAAGGTATCTGAAGGCTCATCGGTCTTGGCTAATGTGACTTATGCTAGAAACATGGTCATCATGTCATGTCCTGTACGGGATAGGCAACGATATCTTCGTGGTACGGCGTAGACTGCCATACGTCACTTGAGATTGAACTATCTTCGGTTTGAAAGAAGGTATGGTGCAACTTGTGGGGTGTCGTTGATTCTGAAAGCATCTTGGCTTACAAGTTCAGATCATTGTATTTCTATAGTTGGGCTATCGCCCCGTAACAACCGTAATGTTGGGTCGTCATACACAACTCTTCCGTGCTTCAGATTAGGGGGACAAGCCCTCGATCTACAGAAAATCAACAGCAAAGGCGTGCCCTTCCTTCGCACAAGCGGCTTAGCTTTGCTAGTTATCGACTACCCCGGTTGATCGGGCGATGTCGTCAATAACAAGTTTTGGCTCAGTCCCCACATCCATTAATTCTGGCCGGTTGCCAAGGTATTCACGCACTCCATCGAGCTTTTGGAAGATGGATATGAACTGTGCAAGGTTGGGGTAGGGATCCAGCAGATCTATATCCAGAAACATGGCGAGATTCACATGGTGAAAAACTCCAAAATCGCAATAGTACGGCGCATCGCCAAAAAAGAAGGGTCCCGATGGGTGTGCTGCCAGGGCGCGCTCGAGATCCCCCAGTCGTGGCGCCAGTTGTTCCAGTAAGTTTTCCCGTTTTGCCACAAAATCGGTTCCAACGGCAAAATTGATCGTTGGATTTAGGGGAGCAAAAAGTTCCTGCGACGTCTCGAACAATGCGTCGACTTCACCGAGCAATAGGGCATCACCTGGCTTGAGGTGAGTGAGATTGGCGATAAAGCGAATGATTGCGCCACTTTGGCAAATACGTGTAGTGTCATCAATGACAAGCATCGGCAGTTGCCGATAGGTAACAGTCGGTTTGGCTTCACTCCAGGGCTTTTCGAAATAATCCCAGGCCATCTCGTAGGAATAGGGGGTTTGCGTATAGTGCAACATCAATTGGGGCGCTTCCGCGAGAGCGCGCATTTTGAAGTAGATAAGTCGTAAGTCGGGCATTGGAATCTCCTGCAGTAGTGGCCTCAATAACTTCGTGGTGACTGATAAACTTTTGGTGGCCCGGGCAGCGCAGATCATCGCTTATTTCCGAAGGCTTAACCAGTCAGTAGCGTGAGTCTTGATGGGTTGGCCAAGAACAGTGAAACCTAAACTCACCACATCGCTGAAAAGATGCCCCATTCTGGGAACTGGGCATCAGTCTAATGGATAGTGAGCCCAGTGATTCTCTCGGCAGCACTGGCAACCCTAAATCTAGACTTGAACCAATTCCGCGTCCGACTCAGTGCGGCTAGAATCACTTTCTTCACAGCAGGCTCAGGGCATGATCTCGCGATTGAATGAGCCCGTCTCACCCTTTGGCATTCTGATCTGTGGTGCTTGGAGATAGCCGATTCAGCGGTCAAGCTTGTCTTAGGAAAATAACGATTAGCTTTATGGGGGGGGTCGATGCTCTTTGTCACAAACCCTGCCAGCGGTACCGGTAGGTTAACGATTAAAACAGGTATACAATATACCAGTGATCAGTATTGGAATATTTGAATAATGAAAATCCATGAATATCAAGCCAAGGATGTACTCAGGCAGTACGGTGTGGCGGTTCCAAAAGGCCGCGTCTGTTTTAGTGTAGACGAGGCTGTTGCCGTCGCGGAAGAGCTTGGCGGGAGTCAATGGGTGGTCAAAGCTCAGATCCACGCCGGTGGTCGCGGCAAAGGTGGTGGGGTAAAACTCGCTGACAGTATTGCCGAAGTCCATAGCCACGCCGGCGCGATCCTCGGCATGACTTTAGTGACTCATCAGACTGGGCCCGATGGCACTGAGGTTAAACGGTTATTGGTCGAAGAGGGGGTACCGATCAAGGATGAATTGTATGTCGGGATAGTCGTGGACCGGGCTTCGCAAAAGGTGGTTTTTATGGCGAGTTCTGAAGGAGGAACGGAAATTGAAACCGTCGCCGCAACGACGCCCGAGAAAATTCATAAGGTTATGATCGATCCGGGTATAGGACTGACCATGGATGATGCCCAATCCCTAGCTGGCGCTATTGGGATCCCAGATATGCTGCATGCAGAAAGTGGCAACATATTCCAGGGCCTGTATCAGGCCTTTTGGGATAAGGATGCTTCGCTTGCCGAGATCAATCCCCTGATTGTTACCAAGGATTCGCGCATCATGGCGTTGGACGCCAAGATAAATTTTGATGATAACGCTATGTATCGTCATCCAGATCTGCAGGAGTTGCGTGATCTGGACGAGGAGAACGAGGATGAGATCGAAGCCTCTAAGTTTGGTCTTAACTATATTTCCCTCGATGGCACGATTGGCTGCCTGGTAAACGGCGCCGGCCTGGCGATGGCAACCATGGATATCATCAAGTTGTACGGTGCATCACCGGCAAATTTTCTCGATGTTGGTGGTGGTGCCACAGCCGAACAGGTCACCGAAGCGTTCAAGATTATGCTTAAGAATGAAAACCTAAAGGCAATTCTGGTAAATATTTTTGGTGGCATCATGCGCTGCGATGTGATTGCTGAGGGGCTGGTGAATGCTGCTAAGGAAGTGAGCCTGTCGGTGCCGTTGGTAGTGCGTTTGGAAGGCACAAACGTGGATGAGGGTAGAGCGATTCTGGCTCATTCCGGTATTGAAGTGATTAGCGCTACGACCATGGCCGATGCGGCCGAGAAAGTAGCCGCCGCAGCAGGGGTATAACAGTATGTCCATTCTCATCAATAAAGATTCACGGGTTGTGACCCAAGGCATTACCGGCAAAACCGGAATGTTTCATACTCATCATTCCATTGCTTATGCTAATGGCAAGAGTTGTTATGTTGCTGGCGTTACCCCTAAGAAAGGTGGGCAGGAAGTAGAGGGAGTACCTGTCTACAATACGGTTGCTGAGGCTAAGCAGGCCACCGGTTGCAATGTTGCGGTTAACTATGTGCCCCCGCCGTTTGCCGCCGCTGCTATAGATGAAGCTGTGGATGCGGAAATAGAAGTCGTGATCTGTATTACCGAAGGCATTCCCGTCAAGGATATGATTCGCACCCGTGACCGCATGCTCGGGTCCAACACGATTCTAATAGGCCCCAACTGTCCCGGTGTTATTACGCCTGAAGAGCTTAAGATCGGAATCATGCCCGGTTATATACACCAGAAAGGCCGTATTGGAGTGGTTTCCCGATCGGGCACGCTGACCTATGAAGTCGTGGATCAGTTGAGCAAACTGGGCATGGGACAATCGACCTGCGTGGGTATTGGCGGGGATCCGGTCAATGGTCTAAAACATATCGATGTCATGAAGATGTTTAACGACGATCCCGAGACCGATGGCGTAGTCATGTGTGGCGAAATCGGCGGCACCGATGAGGAAGCCTGTGCTGAATGGATAGCTGACAATATGACTAAACCGGTGGTTGGATTTATTGCTGGGGTGACTGCTCCTCCTGGCAAGCGCATGGGCCACGCCGGTGCCATTATTGCCGGCGGCAAGGGCACCGCAGATGAGAAAATCGCAGCGCTTGAGGCGGCAGGCGTGAGCGTGACCCGCAACCCATCAGACATGGGAAAGTTAATGCTCGAAATGCTATCCCACTAAAGTCTAGAATCATTCAATCGTCAGTATCAGGCTTCTGATCGGGCGTGGAAAATAAATCCGATAGAATTCATCAACAATTGCGCGGCCAGGATCGACGTGACATCACTGGGGTCATAAGGCGGTGCGACCTCGACCAGATCCATGCCGATAATATTACCTTTGCTACGCAGTGCCAGTGCCTGAATGATTTCCAGCACTTCGTAATATAGAAATCCACCGTGACTCGGCGTACCGGTGCCGGGGGCGATTGATGGATCGAAACCGTCGATATCAATCGTAATATAGTAGTTTTTACCCTTCGGGATTTGATTTAACACGCCTTCTGTACCGATGCGCCGTACATCACGGACCGACAAAATACTCGATCCAGATTTACGTGCATCATCGAAATCTGATTTGTTTGACGATGAGACGTTCCGAATACCGAGTTGAGTCATTCCGGTAATAAAATCTAGCTCGGATGCCCGACGTAATGGATT
Source organism: Gammaproteobacteria bacterium (assembly GCA_963580215.1). GTDB lineage: Bacteria > Pseudomonadota > Gammaproteobacteria > Arenicellales > UBA868 > UBA868. Next base: position 52,145 of record CAUZJT010000003.1, on the reverse strand, counting down.
GCCATGGCCATAGCGCACGCCGTGGCGTTCGTCGACGAAGTCCAGATGCGCATCAAAATGCACAATATGAATCGGGCCTTTGTCTTCAAATGCCTTTATCACCGGCGCATGAATCGAGTGATCGCCACCCAGGACAACCGGCATAGCACCCGCCGCGAGTATCTGGCGAACTGCGTATTCGGTATTGGCATGACTTTTTTCCATATCGGTATGCACAATATCTGCATCACCCACATCGACCATACGCACCTGCTCTGGCGTCAGGTACATCTTGTCGTCTTCGAAATCGTAAGCACCACCGTGACCGAAGGAAAATAATGTAGACGCCTCACGAATACCGCGTGGGCCAAATCGTGCACCAGGTCGCCATTGTGTACCCATATCATTCGGTGCACCGAGAATGGCGACGTCGGCATCAATATTATCCCAATCTGTACAAACTGGCGATTTAGCGAATGTGGCGTGTCCAACAAAGGGTAAATTCAGTCGGCCTTTATCATAATCATTCATATTATTCCTCATTATTTTATGTCTGGCAGGAACTATTTCGCCGCTATGTGAAAATATCTTATAACCAGGCATGAGGAGTGTACAACCTTAAAAAAGAATGTTTACATTTGACTAAATGGTTTTAAAACATGACAAATTATCTCTAATATCGATGCTCACACAGAAACTCTATTTACAGTGAATATTAAAGGCAACCGAGTGGGTACCTTCAGATTCCTAAATGGTTCAGTAATACTACTAGCCGCGGGTGATAGCACGCGGCTTGGTCAACCAAAACAACTATTATCTTTTCGTGGCAAAAGCCTGGTACAGCATGCTGCGAACCAGGCTTTATCACTAAACCTATTATGGTATAGCTACTTAGTAAAACCTTCCCAGACAGCAAAAGGCTCTACCGATCTCATCCTTGAGCAGCACTCGTCGTTACATTCCTGTAATTGTTAGTCGTTAAAAAGACTTACTTGAAGGAGCGCTCGCGGTTCTGGCAGTTAATTAGCTGAGCCTAGCGCTTTTCACTTTGCATCCAAGTGATCCAGGATCTTCTTGATAACCAGCGGATCCTAAATACACGCGATAATCTTGATTTGCCCTGCACACTGATTGAAGGTCGTGATATCAATATTAAACACTCGCTTGAGTCGTTGCGCCCGAGTCATTTCCTTATGTTCGTTCACTGGTGGCTTGGTATCCTTATTGTTCTTTAAGCCTTGCTGACTGAGGCCGGTGTCATTATTGCCGGCGGCAAGGGCACTGCAGATGAGAAAATCGCAGCGCTTGAGGCGGCAGGCGTGAGCGTGACCCGCAACCCATCAGGCATGGGAAAGTTAATGCTCGAAATACTATCCCACTAAAGTCTGGAATCATTGAGTCGTCAGTTTTCGGCGTGAGTTTTTGCTCAGAATCCGTATCTGGGTAAAATCATTACCCATAATAAACAAAAGCATAGGCGATATTTAGGGGTCGATAAATCGAAGAAACTCTCCATCAAAAGAGCCCTGAAAGGGATTCGACCCGCTGCTTTGCTTTTTTCTGGTATGTGGTATACAGTATTTCTAGATCTAAAGAAAACTTGGCACTAATCTGAAGATCTACAAGGGTGGATCGACGGTCATAACAAGCAGTCAATTTACTGACGTTTTTTAATTCAGGACTCTGTTTTAGTGATTGGCTACAAACCTGACCCCGATTGACCTAGCTTAGACACTTAAGCATCAGGTCTATTCGATGTTGAAAGATGTGACTGCCAAATTGGGTATTAATTCCAAACCTGAGGCGCCCAAGTTGGATGAAAGAACGCTGGTAAAGCGCTTGGCGTTAGCCATACTTTCCAACCAGTTGAACCTTAGCCAGTCCATTGAAAAGTACGTCACATATCTGGAAAAACACGACCGGTATAGCCCGGCTCTATCGTTGAGAGGCAAAAGAAATGGCAACAAGCCCCCAAGAAACAAGTAAGACCGCACACGATACCTTGGCACAGAAAACCAAGGATGGTTCAGTCATATCCGGTGGACACCTTGTGGCAAAAGCCCTTAAGGCGGAAGGGGTTGATACTATTTTTACCCTTTGTGGGGGACACATTATCGACATCTATGACGGCTGCCTTGATGAAGGTATTCGTATTGTAGATGTGCGTCACGAACAGGTTGCGGCACATGCGGCTGATGGCTATGCACGCCAAACCGGCAAACTTGGCTGCGTGGTCACGACTGCTGGGCCCGGTTGCACTAACGCTGTTACGGGAGTGGCTACTGCGTTTCGATCAGAAAGTCCCATTTTGCATATCGGTGGCCAGAGTTCACTGGCGCAGCACAAGATGGGTTCACTACAGGATCTTCCCCACGTCGCTATGATGACCCCGATCACCAAGTTTGCGTCGGGTGTGTTTTCCACCGAACGCATCGCCGACATGATCGCGATGGCCGCACGTGAGTGTTTTTCTGGCGCTTATGGCCCCTCTTATCTGGAGATCCCCCGGGATATTCTGGATGCCGAAGTGCCCATTCAAAGAGCGGTGATTCCACAGCCTGGATCCTATCGCGCTTCAGTGAAATCCATAGGTGATCCGGCCGATATTGAAAAGCTTGCTGATATTCTCGCGAAAGCCGAGCGTCCAGCGGTACTGCTGGGGCAACAGGTCTGGTCCTCCCGAGGGCATGAGGAGGCTATCGAATTTGTGCGCGCACTGGATATTCCGGCTTATATGAATGGCGCCAGTCGTGGTCTGTTGCCGCAAAGCGATCCGCATCACTTCGATCGCACTCGCAGTGATGCTTTTAAGAATGCTGATGTAATCCTGATTGTGGGAACGCCGTTCGATTTCCGTATGGGCTATGGCAAACGTATTTCCAAGGAAGCGACTCTGGTACAGATTGACCAGAGTTATGCAACGGTTGGTAAGAATCGGGATATCAGTCTTGGTTTGGCCGGTGACCCCGGTGCAATCCTTGCTGCGGTGACGCAGGCCGCATCGGGCCGTATCGATAAAGGAGCGCGTCAGCAACGCCAGAAGTGGATGGCCGAGTTGCGCGAGATTGAGGCAACCAAGCTTAAGAAGTTGATGCCGATGTTTACTACCGATCAGAGCCCGATTCATCCTTACCGGTTGGCCTATGAAATAAATGAGTTTCTGGGCGAGGACACAATCTATATAGGCGATGGTGGTGATATCGTGACTATTTCGGCTCAGGCAGTGCGCCCGCGTAACCCAGGACAGTGGATGGATCCCGGGGCGCTTGGCTCGCTTGGTGTGGGTACTGGTTTTTCCATGGCGGCCAAGCTCGCGCACCCCGATAAAGAGGTGCTCTGTCTCTATGGCGACGGCGCCTTTGGCATGACCGCCTTCGATATGGAAACCGCACAACGTTTCGGTGCGCCGTATCTCGCGGTGATCGGTAATAATTCGGCCATGAATCAGATTCGCTATGGACAACTCGCCAAGTACGGCGAGGAGCGCGGTGATATCGGAAACAAACTCGGCGATGTGCCTTTTTCCAAGTTCGGTGAGATGATTGGTGGATATGGCGAAGAGGTTACTGAGGCGAGTCAGATTCAGCCGGCAATGCAGCGTGCACGGGAAGCGATTGCCAAGACGGGTAAGTGCGCCGTGGTCAATGTCTGGGTCGACCCCAATGAGTACGCGCCAGGCACCAAAGCTCAGACCATGTACAAGTAACTATTCATTTACGACTTCGATAGTCTTAACAAGAAGAGAAAACCAATGTCACAACCACTTACCGGTATAAGAATTCTAGATTTCACACATGTTCAGTCTGGACCCACTTGCACTCAGTTGCTCGCATGGATGGGCGCCGATGTGATCAAGGTAGAGCGCCCCGGTGTTGGTGATGCCACACGAAAGCAGCTCGTGGATGTGGAAGGGGCTGACAGTCTCTACTTCACCATGCTGAATCACAACAAACGCTCCCTGACCCTTAATTCCAAGACCCAAGTAGGTAAGGAAGTGCTGGAGCGACTGGTAAAAAAATGTGATGTGCTGGTAGAAAACTTTGCCCCAGGGGCGCTTGACCGGATGGGATTTGGCTGGGAACGCATCCAGGAACTTAATCCCCGCATGATCATGGCTTCAGTTAAGGGTTTTGGCCCTGGACCTTACGAGGATTGCAAGGTTTACGAAAATGTGGCGCAGTGTGCAGGCGGGTCTGCATCCACCACAGGCTTTCACGATGGTTTGCCTATGGTGACCGGTGCTCAAATTGGCGATTCGGGCACCGGCCTACATCTTGGGTTCGGTATCCTGGCGGCGTTGTTACATCGGGAGAAAACGGGCCGCGGACAACGTGTACTTGCTGCCATGCAGGATGGGGTAATCAATCTGTGTCGGGTCAAGTTGCGCGACCAGCAGCGCTTAAAAGCGGGCCCTCTGAAAGAGTACTCACAGCATGGTGAGAACATACCATTTGGTGAGGCTACCCCGCGCGCCGGCAACGACTCGGGCGGTGGGCAGCCGGGCCGTATCCTAAAGTGCAAGGGATGGGAGACCGATCCGGACGCCTATACCTACTTCATTACCCAGGCCGCCGTTTGGAAAAACATATGTGACGTCATCGACAGGCCCAACTGGAAGGAAGACCCAGACTACGCAACGCCAGACGCACGTCTGCCGCGCCTGAATGAGGTCTTTGGCGCGGTTGAAGATTGGACCATGACCAAGACCAAGTACGAAGTCATGGAAGTATGTAATCCACTGAATATTCCGGTGGGGCCGATTCTTTCAATGAAGGAGATCGCTGATGAGCCGTCGTTGCGCGCAACCGGGACTATCGTCGAATGTGATCACCCTGAACGCGGGCCGTACCTATCGGTCGGATGCCCGGTAAAGCTTTCAGATAATGCTGTTACCGTAACCCGTTCACCCCTGCTGGGTGAGCATACTGATGAAGTTTTGTCAGAAGTATTGGGGTATAGCGACAAAGATATCGCCTCTTTCAAGGAAGCCGGCGCAGTTTAAAGGTATGTACCGTGCGCCATATGTCCATGGGTGAACTGGAGTAAAAAATGAAATTAATTGTTCATGGTCAGCAAGCCTTCGGTAAAGCGGTTCTTGAAGCGATTCTGGACAGGTCTGTCGATGAAGTGGTCGCAGTGTATTGCGCGCCAGATAAAGAAGGCAGACCTTTTGATCCGATAAAAGAACTTGCACTTGAAAAAGGGCTTCCGGTATTTCAACCGACCTCGTACAAAGACCCGGAAGTGTGGACGCAACTCGCTAGCCATGATGCAGATCTGTGTGTCATGGCTTATGTGTTGTTGATCGTGCCAGAGGAGGCATTAAATGCGCCCAGGTACGGGTCGATCCAGTATCACCCGTCGCTATTGCCGATGCATAAGGGGCCGAGTTCTATCAACTGGCCCATTATTTTCGGCTCAACCAAGACTGGATTATCTATTTTCTGGCCGGATAACGGGTTGGATACCGGGCCGGTTCTGCTGCAAAAGGAAGTAGAAATCGAGCCAGACGATACATTGGGGTCAATCTATTTCAACAAACTGTTCCCGATGGGTGTTGGCGCTATGCTCGAATCGATTGACCTGGTTCGTGATGGCAGTGCACCAAGAATCGAGCAGGATTCTCACGGTGGCACCTATGAAGGCTGGTGCCGAAAGGCAGATGTTGAGATTGACTGGAATAAATCCGCCGATGAAGTTTACAACCTGATACGGGGTGCGAACCCACAACCTGGGGCGTGGACTACTATCAATGGTGAAGAGGTTAGGGTATTCGATTGTCAAAAATCTACCGGTGTGAGCGGCGAAGCGGGCACCGTTGTCAGTATTGGTGAAGACGGGGTTGTGGTTGCTGCTGGTGAAGGCGGTATTCGCATTTTGAAACTCAGGCCAGCAGACAGCGGGAAAATCAGTGCTCACGAATTCGCCACTAATCAGAATCTATTGGTTGATACAAAACTGAGTGCATAGCCAGTTCGATTATTTCGTACAACCCGATTATTGAAATTGTGCGCGCAGTACATATGCAGCCTATTTATGATATTGCCGAGAAGGTGGGAATTCTATCTGACGCGGTTCTGTCTTATGGCAACAACAAGGCAAAAATTGACCCAGCCTATATCGAGACCCTTGAGCATAAATCGGACGGCAAACTAATACTGGTTACCGCCATCACGTCGACCCTGGTGGGGGAGGGTAAGACTGCCACCTCGATTGGATTAAATGACGGACTAAACCGCATCGGAAAGAAAGCGGCGGTGTCTGCGTGAGTCGAGTCTCAGCCCCTGTTTCGGTATGAAGGGCGGCGCGGCCGGTAAGAGGAGCGTTGATTTGGGTGCGATATAATATTCTCAAAATGGGTCAGACTTCAGATGAGTATCGACTAAGTGCAGGTGACATATGACTAATATCAAGCTGGCCCCGATCGGCGTATCTCAGGTGCTCAAGGACCAGGTCTATTCGATGCTGAAAGATGCAATTGCCAATATGGATATTTATTCCACACCTGAGCCGCCAAAACTGGATGAACGAAGGCTGGCAGAAGATCTTGGCGTCAGCCGTACGCCAGTGCGCGAGGCTTTATCGCGGCTGGAACAGGAGGGGTTGGTCAAAAACGTGCCCCGGCGTGGCACTTATATCGTACGTAAGACCAAGAAGGAAATCCTGGAAGTAGTCTGTGTGTGGGCCGCGCTGGAAAGTATGGCGGCTCGACTTGCCACTCAGAACGCAAGCGAAGCTGAGATCAGCAAATTGCGCAAGATGTTTTCGAGCTTTGATGACAAGGAGGAGGCCCGGGCGCACATCGATGAATATTCCGATACCAATATTGAGTTTCATAAAACCATTATGGCGCTCAGCAAGTGCGCCCTGATTCAGACTATGGCCAGTAACCTGTTTTTACATATGCGATCAATACGTGTTCAGGCGGTAAAGGAATATAATCGATCTGACCAATCGGTGATTGATCACATGCGTATCATTGAAGCTTTGGAGCACCGCGACGCCGATAAGGCCGAGCGACTGGTACGCGAGCACGCCATGAGCCTCAGCAAGCATATTGAAGAGTACGCCAAATACCTGAGTTAGTATTGCGGCGTAATTGCCGATTGCTTTGTTGTGCTCATCATTTCTACCCTTACGAGGGGGGTCATTACCACCTCTGAAGCTTCTAACTTCCTGAGAATCATTCCCACGGTCAGGTAACGCTAGGGAGTATTAGAGGCACCTAGTACAAGGACGTTGTTAAAAATAAGCCTCCGGTCTTAGCGGTCAGACCCACTGATATTGCTAAATCTCTGGTCAAGGTGTGTAGCCATGTCGTGGCCCGCCGGGCCGATGGCGACGAGCACCTTGTCCGAGCCTGAATCCGACCCTCGGTATGGCGTGATCTTCAATCGGCCTCCGGCATACTGCACTTGCGCTATCTCGTTGCAGTGCTCAAGTCGCACCAGACCCTTCAATCGATGAACACATGGATCAAGGTGGCGTAGCGCTTTGCGCAAGCGCTTCTCTTCAATAACGCCAGTGAGTTCGAGGGTCCAACGCTCGAACTCGCGCTCATGGCTTTGTCCGGGGATCGATTCGGGCGCTGTCGCTATTAAGTTTTCACCGGATAGGCAAGACGACTGTCTCGCCACTTCAAACGGCAATTTCGAATCCACCGTTGGAAATAATCGGGCTTTAGGGTTTTGCTGTTGCAAAAGGGCAGTAACGCTTGACTGCTTGGCCTCATCCACCAGGTCACACTTATTCAACAATAGCAAATCACTTTGCTGTACTTGGCGCGCGACAACAGATCCAACGTCATGATCACTTAACCAGTCGTTGATGGTGGCGCAATCGACCAGGCAGATCACATTTTCCAGACTGAGGTCCGGCTCTGCCTTGGCGATGTTGTAGAGTTTGGCGGGCTCAGCCACACCGCTGGCTTCAATAATTAACCAGTCTGGTCGGCGTGGTGCATCCAGCACCGCACACAATGTGGTTACTAAACTGCTCCCCAGGGTGCAACAAATGCAACCGTTGGCCAGTGTAATGGTATCGGCAGACTGGCTCTCGATCAGGGCATTGTCGATAGAAATTGAGCCGAAATCATTGACTAGGATAGTGATTGCTAGTTCATTGGGATTGGTGAGCAGTTGGTTGATAAAGGTAGTCTTGCCGGCGCCCAGGTAGCCGGTGATGATACTGACTGGTAAGGCGCCACCGGTCATAGATCAGTAAACGCAGTACCGCCGACCACAGTGCCTATAACGTTTATTTTATTAAGTTCCGCCGCACCTACTTCGTAGGGATCAGTATCCAAGATGGCAAAGTCTGCGCGCTTGCCTGATTCAATCGAACCGATCTCGTGATCAAGATGCAGGCTGCGCGCGGGCCCCAGCGTTATCGCACGCATGGCTTCATCCAAAGTGATGCACTCCATGGGTCCCAGCACCTGGCCACTGCCCGTCAGGCGGTTAGCGGCACACCAGGCCACTGTCAGGGGTCCCATGGGAGTGACAGGTGCGTCGGAATGAATCGAAAGGTTGACACCTTCATCCAGTGCGGTCCGACAGGCGTCCATTCGTGAGGCGCGCTCTGGACCCAGAGTGATATCCCGATGCTGGTCTCCAAAGAAAAAGATGTGATTGGCAAAAAGATTAACACCAAGTCCGAGTGCTGCCATCTGATGAAACTGGCTGCGATCGGCCATTTGGCAATGCTGCAGGGTGTGCCGGTGGTCTGGTCGCGGATGGTGAGTTAATGCATTTTTAAAAGCTTTAATGGCGAGTTCTGAGGCGGCATCACCGTTTACATGTACATGCACCTGCAGGCCTTCACGATTGAGCGTGCCGACCAGGTCGAAAAGCGCCTCAGGTGCAATGTTCCAGATACCGTGATTTGGTCCACGATAGTAACCGGGCCATTTCAGTTGTGCTGTGAAACCCTGGATTGATCCGTCTGTCATTAACTTCACCAGGCCCAGGCGCAACTTATCGTTGCGGATTACTGAAATCTCCTTGGCTCGCTGGGCAATATCGTCGGGTGTCCCAGAATGGCCGCTGAGCGCCGGCACCAATCGCAGGGGATATTCGTCGGAAAGAGTGACTTCGTTCAGCTGTCTGATATCCTCATCCAGAAGATCATTAAATAGATCTGTTGCGGTTGTGACTCCGCAACGTCGCGCGACTCGGCCATAGGCTTCGATACTCTGTGTACTGTTGCCGAATTCCCGAAGGTTAATCTTGAGTCGGCGCATCAGCGGAAACATAGCGGCCAGTTCCTGCAATTCACCATTGGGACTGCCGTCGTCGTCCAGCAGTACCCCCTCAATGTCGGTGCCTGAGCCATAACCGACCATGGCAAGCGCTACAGAATTCACAGTCATCAGGTGAAAGTTCGAGTGCCAAACCATAATCGGTCGGGTTGACGACACCCGATCCAGGTCATGCCGATTCAATCGTTTTTCATTGAAGAAAATTGGATCGAACCCCCAGCAGATCAGAGGGTCATCAGCCCCAGTCAGCACCTTTTCACTTTCTGTCAGTCGGATAGCGAGGTCTTTGATATTGTAGATTCCACGCCAATGTTTTCCGTTGGGGTCTTGGCGATCGTGGAATCCCACATAGGTGTATCGCCAAATACCGCCTGCCATCATGTGGCTATGTCCTTCGACGAAGCCGGGCAGAAAAATATTGTCGCCGAAGGTGTCGTCTATCGGAAAGTCGCCCCAGCTACTGACTTCCTCCAGGTTCCCGGTAGCGAGTACGCGGCCATCTCGGACTAAAACATGAGTCGCAAATGGCATGGAGGGATTCATCGTTACCACCCGCCTGGCAGATAGAATGCGCGTGTTATCTGTCAATATAAGTTACTCCCGATAAAGATAAAGATAAAGCCAGCCAGCCATCGATCTGGCTGCCTGTCTGTCGGTTCGATGGCCTGTGCCCGGCAGTCTGGTTGGCTATTGGTTGACCTGGTTTTAGGCTATGATATATAGCCTTTTCTACACTAGGAAAATGGTATTCAAAATGACACTAATTATAGGAGATTGGAGCATGAAGAGGATTATGCTGGCCGCAATTGCGGTGACTATGATGTTATCTGGAATCACTGTTTCCAGTGCTGACGGTGGAACACTGGTTATCGCGACGACCCAGAAACCGAGACATCTGAACCCGGCTGTGCAGTCTGGTATTGCCACGGCCGTACCTGGCACACAAATATTTGCGACACCAGTGCGGTTCGATGAGAACTGGAATCCTCAGCCTTATTTGGCTGAGTCCTGGGCTTTCTCCGACGATGGCATGGCGTTGACGCTTAATTTACGCAAGGGCGCCACTTTCCATGATGGTCATCCGATCACATCCAAGGATGTGGCTTTTTCCATAGAAACCATAAAAGCGAATCATCCGTTTAAGACCATGTTCGGTCCAGTAGAGGCGATTGATACGCCTGATGATCACACAGCGGTGTTGCGCCTATCTGCCCCGCATCCGGCTTTGTTGCTGGCCTTATCGTCAGCGTTGGGTGTGATTATTCCAGAGCATATTTATGGCGATGGTCAGGACCCCAAAGCGCATCCGAGAAACAGCGATACAGTGGGTTCGGGACCATTTAAGTTAGCTGAGTTCAAACCTGGTGAGCACATCATTCTCGAGAAGAACGAGAATTTCTTCCTTGAAGGTTATCCCAAGTTGGATCGGATCATCATCAAGAACTACAAGGATGTGACCAGCATGGTGTTAGCAATGGACAGCGGCGAAGTAGATATGTTGCCGTTTCTTGCCGGCACCCGGGATATCGCCCGGCTACGCAAGAACGCTTCTATAGAGATTACGGATCAGGGCTATGCTGCGGTTGGGCCGCTCAACTGGCTGGCGTTTAATACCAAGCATGAAATCTTTAAGGATGTGCGGGTACGCCGGGCGATTGCTTATGCTATTGATCGTGATTTTATTGTTAACGCCTTACACGGCGGGTTTTCTACCGCTGCGACAGGTCCGGTCCACCCGGGAAGCCCGTTCTTCGCACCCGATGTTGAGTCTTACGATCTCGATCTGGCCAAAGCCGCGGCATTGCTTGATGAGGCCGGCTATCCTGCTGGATCTGATGGGGTGCGTTTTTCGGTTGAGCTTGATTATCTCCCCGCCTTTGCCGAACAACAGAAGAACGTCGCTGAGTACCTGCGGCCACAACTTAAGAAAGTGGGCATAGCGGTTCAACTCAGAGCCAGTCCAGATTTTCCGTCTTGGGCCAAACGCGTGTCTTCCCACGAGTTTGAGCTAACTATGGATGTCGTCTTTAACTGGGGTGATCCGGTAATCGGTGTGCATCGTACCTATGTCTGCAGCAATATTCGGCAGGGAGTTATCTGGTCTAACACGCAGAGTTACTGCAACGAGGAAGTTGACGCACTTCTTGACGCTGCAGGAAAAGAAATAGACCAGGCAAAACGACAAACCCTTTACCGACAGGCTCAGCAGATTATCGTTGATGAAGTGCCGCTGGCTTTTCTAAACACTCTGCCGTATCACACAGCATATAATAAGAACAAGATAGGAAGCCCACCGCTCAGTATCTGGGGTGCAATGGCCCCTTTGGACAAAGTTACGGTCCAATAAAACTTTTTGAAAGCCGGGGCAGCACTGGGCTGCCTCGGTTTTGTACTGTGGGAGCAAGTTATGGGTCTTATTTGGCTCATTGGCAAGAGATTGTTGTACGCTGTTGTGCTGATTACGGCGGTCCTGGTTCTTAATTTTTCGTTACTACATCTTGCACCGGGCGACCCGGCCGATGCCATTGCAGGTGAGATGGGCGGTGCAACAGCAGAACTGCTGGCCGAGATACGCGCCCTTTATGGCCTGGATAAACCATTTCTGGTGCAGTTGGGTTTGTACCTTCAACGCGCCTATCAGGGTGATCTGGGTATGTCGTTTTATTACAACCTACCCGTCGTCGATCTAATATTGCAGCGTTTGCCAGCCACCATTCTTCTGGTCATTACCGCTCTTATTTTTGCCACCGTTGGTGGCACAGCACTCGGTGTGCTGGCCGCTCGTAAGCCCGGTGGCTTTACCAGTTCAATGGTGACCCTGTTGTCTCTGGTTGGCTATGCAGCACCTATCTTCTGGACCGGCCTGATGTTGATTATTCTGTTCGGAGTAGTGATTCCATTTTTCCCGATATCAGGGTTATACAACGTTGCCAAGATGGCGACTGGTCTATCACTGGCGGTTGATATTGCGCACCATCTGGTGTTGCCTAGTTTCACCCTTGGGGTGGTATATCTTGCTCTGTATAGTCGCCTGACCCGCGCCAGCATGCTGGAAGTCATGCAGGCCGATTACATCAGAACCGCCCGGGCCAAAGGTGCCCGCGAGCGCACTGTTTACCTGCGCCATGCCTTGCGCAACGCCATCTTGCCGGTAGTCACGATGGCAGGCCTTCAGTTTGGTTCGCTGATCTCCGGTGCTGTGTTGGTAGAGACTGTGTTCAATTGGCCGGGGCTTGGCACACTGGTTTTCGAGTCGGTAATTGCGCGTGATTATCCTACTGTGTTGGGTGTGCTGTTCTTTTCGGCCACGCTTGTCATAGCTGCAAATCTGTTTACCGACCTGGTGTATCGCATGATTGATCCCAGAATTCGATTACGGGACTAGTCATGGCGACAGTTGAATCAGCAACTAGATTCCACCGCGCGCGAAGGCCCGGCGCTGATGCGTGGGAGATATACCGCCGGAGTCCAACGGCTATGCTTGGCCTGGTGTTGGTGCTTTTGATCAGTGTTCTTGCGATCATTGGCCCGTTGTTATACCCGGTCGATCCTTTCGAGATTATCTGGGCGCCTATGTCGGCACCGGGCACAACAGAACGCGCGCTACTGGGAACAGATTACCTGGGTCGGGATATTCTTGCCGGCTTGTTGGTGGGCGCAAAATCCACTTTGATTGTTGGCTTGACTGCCGCGGCGCTTACTGTGATTATTGGACTTGTTATTGGCGCCCTCGCAGGTTTTTATCTTGGCATGATCGACGAGATCCTGATGCGGGTAACGGAGTTTTTTCAAGTATTACCGCCACTGCTTTTCGCCATGGTGTTGGTGACCATGCTGTCGCCCAGTTTGTGGGTGGTGGCGGTTTCTATCGGAGTTGTAAGCTGGCCACCCACGGCCAGGCTTGCCCGAGCAGAGTTTCTGCGTATACGCAATCTCGAGTATGTCACCGCTTCCCGGGCATCTGGAGTTCGCCAAGGTTATATCATTTGGCGGGTAATTTTGCCCAATGCGTTGCCACCGCTTATTGTGTCAGCAACTTTGACTATCGGCACTGCCATTTTGTTTGAAGCCGGCTTGAGCTTCCTCGGCCTGTCTGACCCCAACGTGATGTCCTGGGGTCTGATGATCGGTTCAGGTAGAGAATATATGCTCGATGCTTGGTGGATCGTCACATTGCCAGGAGTGATGATATTTCTTGCAGTACTGGGCGTCAGTCTGGTTGGGGATGGTTTGAATGACGCGTTCAACCCCAAACTGAGACGTCGCTAAACAATGTCGGTACTGAAGGTTAATCACCTTTGTGTTGATTATCGCAGTCGTACCGGACACATACGGTTGGTCGACGATGTCAGTTTTGACATCCAGCCCAACAAGACCCTGGCTATCGTTGGAGAATCGGGTTGTGGAAAGAGCATGACGGCTCTGGCAATGATGCGGCTGTTACCTGACGGCGCAACTATCACCAAAGGCGTCATCACCCTGCAAGGCACTTCACTTACCGGTCTTCCCGAGGCTCAGATGCGTGATATCCGCGGCGCATCAATGTCGATGATATTTCAGGAGCCAATGACCTCGTTGAACCCGGTGTTCAGTGTGGGAGAGCAGATCGCAGAAGTGCTACGCCTGCATACTGATCTGGACAAACAACAGGTACGCGAGAAAGTCCAGGCGCTGATCCGATCAGTTGGCATTTCGGACGCTAGCCAGCGCTCATCAGCCTATCCGCATGAGTTGTCAGGAGGTATGCGCCAAAGAATCATGATTGCAATGGCACTTGCCTGCAGCCCTAAAGTGCTTATCGCTGATGAGCCTACTACCGCGGTGGATGTGACTGTGCAAGCGCAGATCTTTTCACTGCTTCGAGATCTGCAGGCCCGGACCAGCACTGCTATTATTCTCATTACTCACGACATGGGCGTTGTTGCAGAGATGGCTGACGACATTATCGTGATGTATGCCGGTCGAGTCGCGGAGCGCGGTTCTGTGGAAACTGTACTCTCACAACCAGCCCATCCCTACACGCGAGGGTTGATCGATTGCGTACCTCATCTTCAATTGGGATCCAATATCTCCCTCAAGCCGGTGACCGAGATTCCCGGGGTCGTACCGGCCCTTGAGACTATTGGAGCCGGCTGTCCTTTTGTCAGTCGGTGTGGGTTGTCAGAAGAAAAGTGTGAAGCTGTGATGCCAGAACTATTAGAGGTTAGGCCATCTCATCAAGTTGCTTGCTGGAATAGTCAAGAGGCATAAGCCAGTGATCGATCAGGTGCTACTGACAGTCCAGGACCTCGAGGTAGAGTTTGCCTCAAAGAGCGCATTGGGCCGAAACAAGCGCGTAGTTAAGGCGGTTAACGGGGTGAGCTTCTCCATTAACAAGGGCGATACCTTCGGGATCGTCGGGGAATCTGGATCTGGCAAGACGACCACCGCTCTTGCAATCATGCGCCTGGTGAAGGCCACCAAAGGAAAAGTCAGTCTGGGCGATATGGTGCTGACCGATTTACAGGGTGAAGCCTTACGTCGAGCGCGGCGGCGGTTTCAGATGGTATTTCAGGACCCGTTCTCTTCATTGAATCCTAGGCTTCGTGCTAGAGATATCGTTGCCGAGCCTTTGGCGATGTTGGACAGATCCAACAAAGACAATGCAAGGGGGCTCGAAGAGGTATTTGCTCAGGTCGGTTTACGACCCGAGCAAATGGATCTTTTCCCGCATCAGTTTTCGGGCGGGCAGCGCCAGAGGATAGCACTGGCCCGTGCTCTGGTAACGAGGCCAGAATTGATTGTCTGCGATGAACCGGTTTCCGCTTTGGATGTAGCAATTCAGGCGCAGATTCTCAATCTGTTAAAGCGGATTCAGCACGACCTGGATGTGACCTACCTTTTTATCAGCCATGACTTGGGCGTGGTACAGTACATATGTGACTGGATTGCTGTCATGTATTTGGGGCAGATAGTCGAAGTGGCACCGCGGGCATCTCTTTTCAGTTACCCACTACATCCCTACACGCTTTCACTTCTCTCAGCAGTGCCCAGCGCCTTACCGGGCACCAAGGCGTGGAAGGCGATCACCCTTAAGGGTGAACCGCCCAGTCTTATTAATTTGCCTACGGGATGTATCTTTGCTGACCGTTGTCCAGTAATGCAGCCCGAGTGTCAAAAATCCCCACCCGCTCTGCGAGAGCTGTCCGATGGCAGGCGAGTTGCCTGTCATTTTGTCGAAGAAAAAGAAGGCACGGTCCAGAACACGCTGACTGGTGGGCTGGAAATGATTAATGCATTGGCTTGAATCAGGCTCCTACCATCGTGCAGTCACCATAAGATATGAGTTGACTTTTACAAAGGCTCAGATCATTCACAGATCATGTAGTACTTGTGTAAGGTTTCAGTAATTTCCCAAATGCATTGAGTTCCCTTGGCGATAAAGAAGGTATCACCCGCTGTAAAGGTGTCGGACGAGCCATCGGCATTGGTTAGGGTGACCGACCCCGCCAGAACCGTCATCATTTCATGTACGGGGTAGGCATCGATTTCCTCGCGACACGGAGCGCATTCCCAAACGCCACTTAGAGTCGAGCCGTCTTCAGTTTGGAAAAAAGTGTGGTTTACCTCCCGCTTATCAGCGGTGGTGAAAGCATCCTGAGCGGTGAAATCGGACGGCTGCATTCCGTTAGCGGGCTCGCCGTTCGGTAAAAGTCGAAACACCTTAGTTGCCATATAAACTCCTTGCCGTTATTGCTGTGTATTCAATCAAGTGTTTTCTTAGGAGGGTTAGCTGCCTTGGGCGAGTACGCGGTCTAAGCTATTAGCGAAAGTCATTCGATCACTTTTGCTGAAAGAGTCCGGCCCACCTGTTTGCACCCCGGTGCTTCGCAGACTGTCCATAAAATCCCGCATATTGAGTGTTTGACGAATATTTTCTTTTGTATATGTTTCACCCCGTGGATTCAGAACCACGCAGTTTTTAGCAACAAGTTCAGCCGCTAAAGGAATATCCGCTGTTATGACGATGTCACCTTTATTCGAATTTTCAACGATGTAGTTATCTGCAACATCAAATCCTGATGCAACCTGGACTGACCGAATATATCGGGATCGTGGCGTTTCCAGTAGCTGATTTGCTACCAAGTTCATGTTGGTCTTAGTTCTCTCACAAGCTTTATACAGGATCTCTTTGATGACTTTGGGGGACGCATCTGCATCAACCCAAATCTGTCTTGCGCTGGAGTTGGTTTTTTCATTCATCTGGGCCTGCATTATTGTGCCATGATATCAAGTTAAACCGATTCAGTTTGAGATGAGTCAGGTATATCTTAGGCGCGCTCGAACAATCCAGCCGTGAGATAGTTGACTAGACAGCCAAAAACAAAAAGTAAAAGCGATGGGCTCCCAGGGCTCAAACTGATTGCCGGGCTATCGAATCACTGAATCAAGTTACGCAATTACCAAAAGAAAATCCCCGCTTATATGGGACTTTTCTATTCGCGCCTTTTAACCAATCCTCCGTCCTGAAATGTGATCTCCATCATACTTTTTAGTTGAGTCACCACCACGACAGACGTATCGTTATCGGCGCAACAACCGGAGAGATGCCATGAGCAAAGAGAGTCTTGAGCAGTTCGTTGAATAGATCACAGAGAGTGAAGAACTCCAAGTACGCATAGATGAAGAGATCGAGACCGACGCGCTTATTGCACTGGGTGCTGAACGCGGTTGTGAGTTCAGTGCTGACGATGTCGAAGCAGCGTAGGGGTTCAGTGATGAAGAGTTGGATGGGGTAGTTGGTGGTGCGGTATACATCAAGTTTGATGGCTTCCATGGAGGTTTTGCTGTTGGTCCAATTCCAACGATCCTTAAAAAGTTACTCCGGTGACCCGTAGAAAGCTAAACGTTAGTATCAATACCAAAGAGTACAACTAGGATTCCACCCCTTCGCGAGTCCCAAGGAGTGGCAAACCCCCCTGTGCATAGTCTGTATTTTGCAGACTATGCCGGTTCTTTTTCTGGAGTATCTTTCTTGAGGCGCTTTGGGTAGGGTAGGGCGACCCTTTCATGGGCACTTTTTTGCATGGGCGTTATAGTCATCAACTGAATAATGATCAAATGGCTCTGGAATAGTTTTGTCCCTAGCGGTATTCGCGATAAAACCCTAATTTGCGGTGCAGCGGTGCGTCATCAACGATTAAAAGGAATGCCGGCTTGGATGATGACTGGTTGTGAAGCGTGCACGAGGCGTGTGGTGGAATGACGGTTATATCCCGTGGGTTCCAGCTAAAAGCACTGTCGTCGATCTCACTGCTGCCAACGCCTTCGATCACATGGGTCACGGCTGAACAGGTTCGCCTGCCCAGATCAGCACTCTCTCCCGGACGCAGCATTAATGCCGAAATCCCAAGTATTGGCAGGCATTCCTCGCCAGTCACCGGATTGACATAGGCCAACTGAACCAACGCATCCCGATCAGTCGCACTAGCCAACTCGGTCAGCGCCTCGCGGGCTTCTTTCCAGGGATAACGCAACATTGGATAGGGGTTGCGATCGTGTAACTGACTGTAGGGCAACAGCCCCGCCCGCCTGAACTTGGTCTGCGACGAGTCAGGTCTGATTGGGGCACGTTGCAGAGGCGCTTCCTGTGCCTGGGAGGTTTCCAGGTAATAGATCAGCGGCAAATCCAGTGCATCCATCCAGATGACCGGCTCAGAACCGGTATGGCCGTGTTCATGCCAGAGGCCGGAAGGAGTCAGAATGAGATCTCCAGGCTCCATCGGCAGACGCTCGCCTTCGACTGTGGTGAAGCCGCCAATGCCTTCTATGATGAGTCTGATGGCGCTGGGTGAGTGGCGGTGATTGGAGGCGTCCTCACCAGGAAGGATGAGCTGCAAGCCGATGTAAATCGACGGAGTCGCCTGCAGATTATCGATACCCAATCCAGGATTACACAGTACCAGCACTCGTCGTTCTGCTTTTTCGATTGGCGTCAGATCACCAGCTTGGATCAGCAGTTCCCGGACTTGTGGATAGTTCCAATGCATCGGGATCGAACTTCGTGCCGGTGCACCGTGTGAAATAAGGGCTCGAAGGCTCGGCCACAGAGGTTGGAGGTTGGCGGAGGCTAAGGCTGACAGGTATTCGGCAGGCAAATCAGCAGCGGACTGGAGTTTGCTCATTACAAAGTTCCTTGCATTGAAATTGTGCTGGGCCCGGATGGATTCAAGTGTCGCGAACCACTCGGTTCGTACGGGTTGATCCTGAACAAACAACCATCCTACTATACCCAGTATTGGATCATTAGATCATAATTGTGCCACCGATGGGCCGTGCTTCACGTGTTTGGATCGAGTGTCGGGCCGATGGTGTCCGGGATAGTTTTAAGGTTTAGCTCAAAGGCGTGAGCGTGGTGACAGAGCTCGCAGGAATTCTTTCGTTAGGTCTTCTCTGGGGCGCCACCAGGGGAAGTGCGGGGTATTGATTTAAAGCCCTTTGTTGGTCTGCGACGGAATGGCCGTGGTCAACTGGACCATAGTTGTGGATCAGAGTACCAACCGACTAGCATCCGACTATGCCAATGCAGGCTGGCTCTATCTCCAGCCGTAATGATTTAAGGAAAATTTCATGCGTGTGATCATTGTTGGGGCGGGTCCAGCTGGGCTTTATACCGCGATTGCACTCAAGCGCGCACGACCTGACTTGGAGATCCGGGTTGTGGAACAGAATCCGGCTGATGTCACCTTTGGCTTCGGCGTTGTCTTTTCGCGCCAAGCGCTTACTTTCCTGCGTAAAGACGACCCCAGCACTGCTGATCTGATCGATCCGCACATGAAACACTGGAGCGATATAACGGTGATTCATGCCGGTCAACGGATAACAATTGACGGTATCGGTTTCTCAGGAATCGGTAGGCTTAAATTGCTTGAACTTCTTCAAAATCGGGCCCGCGCCCTTCACATTGAACCGGAGTATGGAACACTGATTGACGTGTCGACCGATCTATCAGATTTCGATCTGATCATCGGTGCAGATGGGTTCAATTCGACTGTCCGTCGTTCCGCACCGCAGAATTTTGGGGAACAGATCAGCCTGTTACAGAATCGCTTTGCCTGGTTTGGCGCCGACCAGGAATTTGATACTCTGACACAGGCCTTTATTGACACCCCCTGTGGTCCGATGAATGCACATCATTATGCGTACGCACCCGGCCGCGCGACTTTCATTATCGAGATGGGCAATGGTACTTTTGAGGCCTCGGGTTTTGGTCAGATGAGCGAAGAACAATACCGTGTACAGTGCGAGATACTGTTTGCATCGTCCCTGGGCGGTACCCGCCTGATTGCCAACAAATCGATCTGGCGACAGTTTCCGATTCTGTCATGCCGTCACTGGTTTTTGGGTAACCGGGTTCTGGTGGGCGATGCACTGCACACAGTGCATTTTTCAGTTGGCTCTGGTACCCGGCTTGCTCTGGAAGATGTCATCGCTCTTGTGGCTGCGCTGAGAGAATACGACTGGAACCTAACGACAGCACTGCCTGCCTACCAGGCCGCCCGTCAGCCAATCCATGAGAAGATTGCACTGGCTGGTACGCGCTCTGCCCTTTGGTATGAGTCCTTTGGTGGGCACATGCGGCTGGAACCGTGGCAATTTGCACTGAATTATATTCGCAGAGGTGGACGGATCGATGCGCAGAGATTGCGGGATATGGCTCCGGGTTTTGCCGCTGATCTTGAAGCGCAGGGCATAGGGCTGGACTCTTGAGTTCATCGCACGCGCCAACGATGGCCGCTTTGGCCAGGGAGATTGGGTTTTCCGTGCCAGCCAACTACAACGCGTCACGCCTGCTTTGGGATAACCTGGCCACCAATAATCAGCGCCGGGCGATTTTATCTGATAACGGTAACTTCACTTATGGGCAGCTTGCTGTGGAAGCCGCTAAAATTGGCAACGCTCTGCTTCAGGCGGGCTGTAAACCTCGGGATCGTATCCTGTTATTCCTGAATGACGAGCCTGCTTACCCGGCAGCAATTATGGGTGCTTTGCGTGCCGGATTCGTGCCCGTACTGATCAATACACTGACACCATCAGATCTCATCCGATATTGCCTTGAGGATAGTAAAGCGACCGCAGCCGTAGTATCCAAGGATCACACAGAGTTGTTTACTCGAGAAGCTATTACAGGCACTGAGTGCCATACCGTCATAGTCTCCGCCGCCACGCAACCCTGGGCCATGATGGAGTCTGAGCTGGCCGAATATCCAACCACGGCAGCCGATATGGCGTTCTGGATGTATTCCTCGGGTTCTACCGGCAAACCAAAGGGGGTGGTGCACCAACATGAGGATGCGCTCTACACTGCGTGGAGTTACGCCAGACATATTCTGAAGATCAACCAGAATGATGTCTGTTTTTCTGTTCCAAAAATATTTTTTGCATATGGTTTTGGTAATTCAATAACCTTTCCAATGTCTGTTGGCGCAGCCTCTGTATTGATGGCAGCACGGCCTGATCCAACTCGCATATACGAACATATCGATCGCTATAGGCCAACCCTTTTTTTCGGTTTGCCAACGCTATACAACGCTTTGATTGGTGCAGAATCGGCTAAGCAGGCAAATCTCTCTTCAGTGCGCCTTTGCGTTTCGGCAGCCGAGATTTTGTCCAAGGAGCTTTCCAAGGCATGGCAAGATCAGTTTGGCCATGCCATCGTTGAAGGACTTGGCTCAACTGAGTTGCTGCATATTTATCTCTCCAATACCGAGCAACAACAAAAAAGCGGTTCTGCCGGAAAGCCCGTGCCCGGATATTCAGTTCGGCTTGAAACTTCAGACGGGCTTGAAGCTCTAGAGGGTGAGGAAGGTGTTATGGCCGTTCGGGGTCTGTCCGGTGCAACACATTACTGGAATCGGCCGACAAACACTGCAAAGACCATGCGCAACGGATGGATCTACACAGGAGATCGATTCATCTGCGATCAAGAGGGGTTTTATTTTTTTAAGGGTCGTGCTGATGATTTGATCAAAGTCTCTGGGCAGTGGGTATATCCGTTGGAGATCGAACTCGCGCTCAACGAGCATCCGATGGTGGCAGCGTCGTGCGTGCAAGCACTGGAGCTTGCCGACAAACGATTTACGATTATTGCTTGGGTGGTGCTTGCTGTCGGTATCGCGCAACATACCAAAATTGAACAAGCCCTGCAGAGCCACACCAAGCGGATGTTGCTGCCGCACAAGTACCCGCGGGAGATCATCGTTTTGCACGAACTGCCCAAGACCGGTACCGGTAAGATTGACCGACAGCTTCTGAAAGCCGGGTATGGCGAGCCAAACCTGCAATCAACTGATTGAAAAAACCAGAAACTGCCTCATTCGATAGCCCCCGTCCGAAATTTGGAATTTCAGTGGATCAAAGCAATGCCGGATGCCAAAGGAATTCGTGGTGCGGATGCGAGCGCTTATAGATTGCCGGATTCTGACTATGCCGGCAAAGGCTGGACGCCGACCCAGCCTGGAATCGACCCGGTGCTCTACGGGCCAGTTCAAGAGTAGAGGAAGAATGAACACCCTATTTTCCCAGCTAATTGGAGAAATAATATGTCTTACAAATTAACTTTAACTTTTTGTGCTGCTGTCCTAGGGTTGATTAGCTTAAGGATGCACATTGATCCTGCAGGCATCACTGCAAGTGAGTTTCCTTACGCTGAGGGTGAGGCGTTTGATGTAGCAGTTACAATCCGACGTCTTGTCGCTTCACTACTCTTCGTAATAGCGTCTATCACCTTTTTCGCAAGAGGTATAGAAGGTGGAAAATCACAGCAGTCACTTCTTAACGGATGCATTTTGGGATTTGCTGTTATGTGTATCACAGTTGGAATAATGACAGTCACTCAAATCGCAAACCTTGTTATTGCAGCCGTTGTGTTTGCTGTATTGACTGCTATTTGCCTCTTTAGTCGTATAAGGATAAATTTTAACGAATGATCTCGGCTCCGGATAAGGCTGATAAATAAGTTATTCCCGTGCCGGTGAGACGTTTCGCCAGTCTTAGCGAAAGATGATGAACGATAAATCTGGGATCGACTGGGACGACGCCTTTGCCAATGGCGCCTATATAAAGAACGGCATGAGTTATCCGTCGATCTGGGTAGCGCGGGCTGCGGCACTTCGGCAAGAAGCCGATCGGGCCAAGATGGATATGCTCTACGGTGAGCGCTCGCGCGAGAAGCTGGATCTGTTTTTTCCAAGTGCTGCACCGCACGGCCTCGTCGTGATTGTCCATGGCGGGTATTGGTTGAACTTCGATAAATCCTCGTGGTTGGACCTGGCAGAAGGGGCTTTGGGCAACGGATGGGCGGTTGCGATGCCCTCTTATACCCTCGCGCCCGAAGCCCAGATCGAGAATATCACCCGGCAAATCGGGCACGCGATCACGCGAGCGGCCGAACAGATTGTAGGGCCAATCCGGCTGGCTGGACATTCGGTTGGCGGGCATCTGGTGACATGCATGGTCTGCGATGACAACCCGTTGCAGTCCGCGCTGTTGGAACGGGTCGAGGGCCTGGTATCAATCTCGGGGTTACACGATCTGCGCCCGCTTCAGTTAACAACGATGAACGAGCAACTGCATCTGACCCCGCAAAGTGCGGCCCTGGAGAGCGCTATGTTGCACCGTCCTTTTGGCCGGGCTCAGGTAGTGTGCTGGGTGGGCGGGGCTGAGCGCCTGGAATTTCTGCGCCAATCTGCCGTGTTGGTTGAAACCTGGGGTTGTACAGGGGCGAAAACCTAACTGGTGGTTGATCCGGGCAAGCATCATTTCGATGTGATCGACGGGCTCAAGGACCCCCAAAGCGATATGACACACACCCTGTTAGGGCTTGCTCCTTGACCAAGGTGGTACGCCAAAAGATCGGGGCAATCAGTCTTAGAGAGTATCCCTGGGCAAAGTTGCTCGTTGCGTAGGGTCAAATGAGAGTTTATTCTGCCAACATTCGAAATCCACACATTGCAAAGGATGACTTAATATGATTTTGACAAACATCGAAACCGTCCCTGGCAAAAAAATTGTTGAGCATTTTGGTGTCATTTCTGGCAGCACCGTGCGTGCAAAACATATTGGTAGAGACTTCATGGCGTCACTAAAAAATATTGTCGGTGGTGAGTTGAAAGGATATACCGAGTTACTCCAGGATTCTCGAGATGAGGCAATTCGCCGTATGGTAAATCAGGCTGAACAACTGGGCGCCAACGCAGTTGTCAATATTCGTTTTGCCACGTCATCCGTAGCCCAAGGAGCATCTGAGCTTTACGTTTACGGAACAGCCGTAAATGTAGAGTAGGGAGCAATTATGGGACAACTTATTATCGTAATCGTTCTTATTGGTTTGGGGTACGTTGTTGGATCAATCTTGGAAAAAAAGCATTATCGATCAATAATATCTCGTGAGGCACAATTGCTACATATCCCTACCGTATCGGTAAAAAACATAATTGAAGACGGTGTCGACATTATTGACGCAAGAATGGTACAGGGAAGTGTAGTCATATCCATTGATCACTTTAAGCGAATTCTTGCTAGCTTACGGAACATTTTTGGCGGCAGGGTGACAGCATATGAGTCACTTATAGATCGAGCCAGACGAGAAGCGATTCTTAGAATGAAGGAGAAGTCGCCGAATGCCGATATTGTTTTAAACACACGAATAGAAACCTCTACCATTGGAAGAAGCGCTAACAGTCGCAAGAGTATAGGCAGTATCGAAGCGATGGCTTATGGAACAGCCATATCGTATCGCAAATGACTTGAAATATTCGCCCAAAGAACTTAAGACCAATGTCAATGTTACGCAAACGTCATCTCTGAAGGAATTTTTCCTCCTAATCGGAGGGGTACTGGCGTTTCTGGTTATTGGCTATGGAGCTCTTGGCTTTTTGGTTGACCTCATCGCCCCTCGACTGCCCTATAAGATAGAACAGGCTCTAAGCGGGCCTTTTGAACATCACTTCTTTGATGTTAAAAAAAGTAAAGAATCTGAAGAACTGGAAAGAGTACTTGGGGGGCTACTAGATGTAATGCCTGGAGAAGTGGGGCCCTACAGAGCGCGCCTTGTCGACGATAACCGGGTCAACGCGATGGCACTGCCTGGTGGCAATATCATTGTTTTTTCCGGACTAATGGATGAGATTGAATCTGAAGAGGAGCTTGCCTTTGTGCTAGGCCATGAACTTGGCCATTTTGCCAACCGAGATCACCTCAAGGGCCTTGGACGCGGTCTAGTGTTCTATTCACTTTTCGTTTTGCTTCTGGGCTCGGACAGTTTATTGACTGAACTGATCGGTGGATCATTAGCCGGGGTTCAGATGAAATTTTCTCAACACCAGGAGATGATGGCAGATATGTACGCACTCGATCTCTTGAATCGGCGATACGATCAAGTTACCGGTGCAACGGGGTTTATGGAAAAGCTTGTTAGCAAAGAAAAGAAAGGGCGCCTCGCTTATTATTTTTCAACCCATCCTCATCCAAAGACTCGTATGGCCAATATAAAAAGCAAGATTCAAAATTGATAATAGGGAATTTGGGTAATGATGCAATTAAAGACTGAGGCCAACAGTGTTCTAGTCTTAAATCCGTTTCTTTGCGAAATCGATTGCAGCAGGACAACTTAAGATATTGGAAAGATAGCGGTCCTGGACGGACTCTAATTGATTGATAAATTATTGAATCGGTAAAGTAAGTTACCCAATCCCTAAATAGTTACCGTCAAAGGTGTCGTATTTGGTAAAAGCAAATTGCGATTCCTGTCTGCCCACTTGCATGACTAAGACCCAGCACAGTTTTTCGACCAATCCGAATCTTAAGGGTGCACTGCCGCCTCATTGCGCTCATCTCAGCTAAGCATGGGGTGATCGAAGGCTTGTTTTAAACACTACTCCGTGCAGATGGCATCATCCGCGACGACGAATTTGCGTTTAAATAAAAGACTCTAGTAGCCGATGGCGCAGCCATCCTTGCGGGGTTCCGATGCGCCGGTCAGCACGCCCTCGTCCCAATTGATCTGGATCGCCTGGGCACCACCAATGGGCTTGGCCGGGACGCTGGTTTTGTGTCCCATATCTTGTAATGCCTTGACCGTGTCGGCGGGCATACTACTTTCGATGTCCACCGGGGCGCCCACAGTCGGGAACAATCGGGGCAAGTCCATGGCTTCTTGCAGATCGAGGCCGTATTCGAAAAGGTTGGTCAGGAAATAGGCGTGGCCAAAGGATTGGTATTGGCCGCCCATTACTCCAAACGGCATCACCGCGCGGCTATTCTTGACCAACATGGCGGGGATGATGGTATGCATCGGTCGCTTGAGTGGTTGGATGCAATTTGGATGAGTTGGATCAAGGTTGAAACTGAGCCCTCGGTTTTGCAGGACAACGCCGGTTGTAGGCGCTACCAATCCGGTGCCGAAGGACTGGAACAGGGAATTAATGAAGCTGACAGCGTTGCGATCTTTATCAACAACAGTCAGGTAGACAGTGTCCCCACCTGGCAATCCGGTGGAGGCCGGGTCGACCGTCGCCTTAGCAGGGTCGATACGGCCACGTAACTCGGCGGCATAGTCGGCAGACAATAGCTTTTCCACGGGAACATTGACCTGATCGGGATCACTGATCAGAGCATTACGATCCGCATAGGCTAAACGACCGGCCTCGATAAACAGGTGCAGGCGTTCCGGGGATAACGGGTCTAGCTTATCTAGATCCATCTCGGCCAGAATATTCAGCATCATCAGGGCGGCGATGCCTTGGCCGTTGGGCGGGCATTCATAAACCTCATGGCCGCGGTAGGAAGTCTTGATCGGGTCAACATATTGCCCGGCGGCCGTGGCGAAATCATCCATAGTATGGCAGCCGCCGATGCTTTTAAGATGGCTGACGATATCTTCGGCGACAGCGCCATGGTAAAACCCATCGCGGCCTTCAGATGCGATTATTTCTAAAGTCGTCGCCAATTCGGGTTGGCGGTGCAGGGTTCCGGGTTTGGGGGCTCCGCCATCGGGCATAAAAATTCGTTTCGCTGTCGGGTCCTTGGCCAGCATGGCCTCGCAGCTTTTCCAATCCGACGCGATCCGATCATGCAGGGGGTATCCCTCGCGGGCGTAATGAATGGCGTATTGAAGTGTGTCTGCAATCGAACGGGTGCCGTGATCTTCAAGCAATTGGCACCAGGCATCAATGGCGCCGGGTACGGTCACGGCGTGGGGGGAATGTTGGGTAATTTCACTAACGCCCTGGCCTTGGAACCATTCCGGCGTCGCCTGGCTCGGCGCCCGCCCGGAACCGTTGAAGGCGATAATATCGCCGCTGCCTTTTGGTGCATAGAGGACGAAACAATCGCCGCCGATGCCCGTTGATTGCGGCTCTACGACGCATTGCACAGCACAGGCCGTTACGGCGGCATCCATGGCGTTGCCGCCGGACCTTAGCACGTCAACGGCTGCCGACGTCGCCAGTGGATGGGAGGTCGCTGCCATGCCACCTGCGGCGTGAACCGGCGATCTGCCGGGCAATTCAAGGTTTCTCATGATGATCCTTTAGGCTGATTCTTTCACCATAATACCTGTTTTGTGATGTGTACTAGCCACTTTTGTAGGATTGGAGTAATCTTTCGACTAAGCACAAGGGAGCGGGGGGTTGGATTTTCTGAAAAATCTGTTCCATGGAAATCTTTCTGCTTCTCCTTTGAAAATAAAACCCATTTTTTAGGGAGGATCTAATGAAGAAATCTTTGTTCCGCGGCCTGGCCGCGAACGTATGCGTCCTTGTCGCGATTGCTGCGTACACCCCAAGCGTCGTCCAAGCAGCGGGTCAGGCGCCCAAATGCTCCACTGCTAAGCTGATCGTGCCGTGGAAAGCCGGTGGCGGCACCCAAGTGATTTTCGCGATCTTCGAAAAAGTGGTTCAGCAAATGAATGTTGACTCGAAAATCAAACTGGTCATGATTCCCGGCCAGGGCGGCAATAAGGGTGCCAAGGAAGCGGCCAAGTCCAAGCCTGATGGCTGCACCCTGTTCGCCATTCACCAAAGCGCCGTTACCAGTTATCTCAATGGCCGCATTCCATTCCACTACAACAACTTCGAAACCATTGCGCTGTTGACCTCGACGCCTGATATTGTCGGCGCCAGCAAGGATGTTCCTTGGAACAACTTCGCCGAGTTCAAAAAAGCAACGTTGGCCGCACCCGGTACCGTTAAAGTCGGCGCTACTTTTGGCTCTACAAGTCAGTTCTATTGGCTGGTCCTGGAATCCAAGACCGGTATGAAATTCAAGTTTGTTCCCTATGACGGCACTCGTGAGCGGATGACGGCTATTCTTTCCGGCGCCATTGATATGGGCGGACTGAATGTTGCTTCCGGTCGCAAGTATCTTGAAAAAGGCGATCTTAAGGGGTTTGCCATTGCGTCGGCTGAACGTTCTAAGCATTTGCCGGACATGCCGACCCTGAGGGAACTGGGCGTTGACATGATTTATGCGCTTAATCGCGGCATCGTCGCGCCGAAGGGCACACCGCGGGATATCATCGATTATTGGGCCGATGTCTTTAAAAAGGCCGCGGCAGATCCTGAGTTTTTAAAACAGATGGATGCCAAGGGTACCGGTGTCAATTACGTTGGCCCCGATGGGTATCGCGAGTGGGCGGATAAAATGTTCAAAGAACATAAAGATATCGCCATTCAGATCGGTTTGTGGACGAAGGATTAAGAATATCGTTTAAGTTCTGTTGAATTCGGCCTGGGCTGCAATTATGGGCCCGGGCCGTTTTCAGTTTTAGAGAGACCTTTGTGAAACGTCTTAACCGTGATTCTATTATTGCCATCGCATTGCTGCTATTTTGCGGCGTTTTTTTCTGGGCGAGTTTCGATATCCGCACGCCTAATTATGGTGTTCTAAAGCCGTCCACATGGCCGCGAGTGATTATCGGCATCATGTCGTTTTTGTCCCTGATTTACCTGATCCAGTCGCTTAAGGGGAATCCGAATATCGCCACGGCTGGGAAGTCCGATCGCGAACCAGGATTTCGGGGGTGGGTCGATTACTGGCGTAACCCGCTTTGGTGTTTCGCGCTGTTTTTTGTTTACTTGGCGTTATTGCCGATCTTAGGCATGCTGATTGATGGAATTCTCTTCGTCTATGTGCTGATGGGCGTCCTCGGCGGCTGGGATGGTAAAAAGCCCTTAACTCACGCCTACATCGCCGTGCTGACCATTGGTTTCATGTGGAGCCTGTTCACCTTCGGCCTGGGCGTAATGCTGCCTTCGGGTATCTTCATGGATCCGATTTAGAGGGCAGGCCGTGGTTATCGACAATATTCTTGCCGCCATCGATGTGCTGGCCAATGGCCACGCTTTATTATTAATGGCGGTGGGTGTGGCCGGCGGATTGATTGCCGGCGCGATTCCCGGTTTTACCATCGCCATGGCGGTAGTGCTGACTTTGCCGTTCACTTTTGGGATGTCGGCACACTTGGGGCTGGCGACCATGGTCAGCGTTCTTGTTGGCGGTCTGTCGGGCGGTCTGATGGCGGGAATATTGACCGGCATACCCGGTACGCCATCGTCGGTGGCGACAACCTTTGACGGCTTTCCTATGGCCAGAAATGGTGAACCAGGCTTGGCACTCGGTATTGGCGTGTGGTCGTCTTTTTGCGGCGGCATTATCAGTGCTGTTCTGTTGATGACCATGGCGCCGCAGCTTGCCAAGATCGGGCTGGAATTCAATCCATGGGGCTATTTTATGCTGGTGATGTTCGCGCTCACCATCACCGCCAGCCTGGCTGGCAAGAATATGATCAAGGGCCTGATCGCTGGTGCATTGGGACTATTGCTCAGAACCGTCGGCGAAGACGAAGCCGCTGGCATGGCGCGCTTTGATTTTGGCTCCGATGCTTTGCTGGGGGGCTTTGACTTCATCGCCGTTCTGATTGGGCTTTTTGCTTTCAGCCAGTTGTTGAATGATGTTCGCGACCGCGAAACGGCGAAAAAATCGCTAACCCAACGGAGCACGATCCAGGTCAAGATCGAACATCGTCGCGCCATCGCCGAAATTCTAAAACGCTGGACCATCGTCGTCCGATCTTCGCTGATCGGCGTCTTTACCGGTATTCTGCCCGGCGCCGGGGGCTCCATCGCGAACATTCTTGCCTATGACCAAACCAAGAAGGCATCCAAGTATCCGGAAAAATTTGGCACCGGAATCGCTGACGGCATTATTGCGCCGGAAAGCTCCAACAACGCGGTCGAAGGCGGCGCGCTGATTATCCTGATGGCCTTGGGTATTCCCGGTGACGTGACTGCGGCGATCATGCTCGGCGCGTTACTGATGAACGACGTTGTGCCCAGTCCATCGTTTATCACCGATGAACCAGTACTGGCTTATTCCATCTTCATCTCGTTTTTCATCGCCACCTTCATGATGCTGGGACTGCAATCGGTGATGTTGAGAGTTTTCGTTCGGGTCACCAGGATTCCGATGTACGTACTGGCAAGCATCATCTTAGGATTCTGCGGCATTGGCGTCTTCGCGCTGCAGAATGTCAGTTTCGACCTTTGGACTTTGTTATGGTTTGGGATTCTCGGTTTCACTATGCGGCATTTCGGGTTCCCCCTGGTACCGATGATCTTAGGGGTCGTGCTGGGTAATATTGCCGAATTGAACTTAGCTCGGGCGTTGGCGATCACACCTGACCTGACACCTTTCTTCACCAGGCCGTGGTCGCTATTTTTCATGATTATCACCCTATTTTCCGCCCTGTTTCCGATGTTCCAGGGACACCGGATCAAAGAAAAGGCCTGGACCCTGTTCTATTTACCAACGGCGTGTTTTGCCATCTCTTTGCCATTGTTCATGATGGGTGGACTCACCCGGCCAGCGCTGGCGACTTTCTTGCTTTGCTTTGGCACCTATCTGTTGTGGCAGCGAAAACAAAATGGCTGGCGGTTTAAGGCATAGCTACGGGCCAGGTCTGAACCTACGTCCAAACTTGGCTCGGGCCATCGCCTTTTCCAGGCTGAATTTATTCGAGCTGTGACACCTGGGCCGTCGTCGGCACCGACAGGCACGTCAGTGCGAATCTTGCAACATCATGTGTGCGCATTTTTCACCGATCATAACTGCAGCCGCATTAGTGTTTCCGGAAACAACGGTCGGCATAATGGAGCAGTCGGCGACTCGTAGCCCCTCGATCCCGCGAACTCTCAGCTGAGCGTCTACAACGGCTTTTGGATCACTTCCCATGCGACAGGTCGACGTCGGATGGAAAATCGTGTTGCCCGTTTCTCTAGCATGAGCCAGCAGTGCGTTATCGGTAACGTGCTCGGCTCCGGGCTCCCGCTCCATCTTGACATATTTGGCAAAAGCTGGAGCCTGGGTGATTCGGCGGACCATTTTCAGTCCTTCGATCATCAATCGTCGATCATAGTCGGTGGACAGATAATTAGGCGTGATCCTTGGGTGCTTTAACGGATCGGAAGACCTGATCATTACTTCGCCTCGGCTCTGGGGGCGAAGTTGGCATACCGACGCTGTGACACCAGAGTATGGGTGCAATTCACCACCAAGCTTCGTGGCGCTGAAGGGGATGAAATGGACTTGTACGTCCGGAGTCTCGGATTCAGGTAGTACCTTAGTGAAGACTCCTACATGACCCGCACTAATTGTCATCGGGCCACGGCGGAACAAGGCGTAACGTAACCCGGTCCACATGAGGCGGACAGGATTGTTGACGTCGTCGTTGATCGACATGGGCCGGTTCAGTTCCAGCAAAACGCGCGATTGGTAGTGGTCCTGCAGATTAGCGCCAACTTCGGGACTATCGTGCACGATGTCGATGCCGAGCCCTTGCAGATGCTCAGCCGGCCCAATACCAGACAATTGAAGCAATTGGGGTGAATTAATTGCGCCGCCAGCCAGCACGATCTCGCCACTGACGTTCACGCTCTCTTCCCGCCCATTCTTGTGGTAGCGAATACCACTAGCACGCTTTCCGTCGAACAGTATCTTAAGTACCATCGCTTCGGTCTCAACCCGCAGGTTCGGCCGCTTCATTATAGGTCTCAGATAGCCCACCGCCGAGGAGCAGCGCCTTCCGTTTCGAGACGTGATCTGGAAGTTTCCGACGCCTTCCTGATCGGCACCGTTAAAATCATCGTTTCGTGGAATCCCGGTTTCCTGCGCCGCCTCTATGAACGCATCGCAGACTTGTCGTTTGTCACGGATATCAGAAACCTTCAGTGGTCCGTCGGCTCCGTGGTAGTTGTCCGCACCTCTTATCTGATCTTCGGATTTCATGAAAAATGGCAGTACGTCATCATAGCGCCAGCCGTCATTTCCCAGCTGACCCCAGTGATCGTAATCCTGTTTTTGTCCGCGAATATAGACCAGGCCGTTGATCGAGCTCGAGCCGCCCAGCACCTTGCCTCGGGGCCAAATTAGACTGCGGTTGGCAATGCTTTCATCGGCGTCGGTTTCGTATCCCCACGAAAGCGGCGATGTCATGGTGCGGTAATACCCGATCGGAATGTGAATCCAAACGTTGCGATCCTTGGGTCCAGCCTCAAGCAACAGCACGCGGTTTTTCGGATCTTCTGACAAGCGATTTGCTACTGGGCAGCCGGCAGAGCCGGCACCGATAACGATGTAGTCATAGCCTTCAGTCATCAACTTTCCCAATCTGTAAAGTTCCAAACGTTCGTGCAAGATCCGTAGCACGTAGCACGTAGTCAGATACTTTCATATCCGCAAGGCACATTGCAAAAAATTCTGTCGACACATTAATTCGTTTGCCAATGGCCATTAGTGATTTTGGCTATCACCCCTCCTGAGTATAGGGTCACCAAGACTGAGAGTATGCCGATCCTCACGGAGCCCCAGGTAACTGAAAGTGAGAGGTAAAAACGATTGGCCCGAAAGGACTCGAGCTGATTGATAAGTTATTGAATCGTTAATGTAAGTTACCCAGTCCTAAATAACTACCGTCAAAGTTACCGCCTAAAGCATTGAATTGGGGTGGACCTGATTCGGTCAAGATGAATCAGAAGAGGTGGCGTGGGCACACGGTAGCTTCCTTACCGGCAGGTGCAAAACTCGATGTACTGCACCTGGAGTGACCATTCTCTAATTGCCACCATGCACTTTCTCTTGCGTTGTCAAAAGTTGTGAAAGAAAAAACTCCGTTTTTACGAGGTCCAGCGTTAACCCTTAGCAACTCGTCGTCCATTGGACGGCGCCTATCGGAGTGGCAAGTCAAGTTACGTTGGGCGGCAGCTGTTTAATGTAGACATCCTGTTGTGGAAAAGGAATTTCAACTCGATGTTTTCGAAATTCTCGGTCAATGCCACACAACAGTATATCTATTGCCCGTCCTTTGAGTAATGGATCGGAAATCCAGCAGAGTAATTCGAAATCAAGGCTGGAGGCGCCAAACGCTCGGAAGCGGACTTGCGCTTCGGGAGAGCTCGATATCAATTTCTCCTCGAGCGCCACACGCAACAGAATCTCCCGGACCAGATCGATGTCGCTACCATAGGCAACGCCTACCGGTACCCGTAAGCGCCGTTGTGGTTTTGGACCACCGGTCTCATTTGTAATTTTAGCCTGCCCCATTACGGCGTTGGGTACAGTAATTTCAATATCATCACGCGTCAGCAGGCGAGTGGAACGAAGTCCGATGTGGGTAACCTGGCCTCGCTCCCCACTATCCAGGATGATGAGATCGTTTATCTTGTACTGAGCATCGGCCATAATGAAAACACCAGCAATTAAATTTGATAGCGTGTCTTTGGCAGCGAAACCCACTGCTAAACCGACAACACCAGCTGACGCCATCCAACCGGTAGCGTCTAGGTTCCAGAGTTCAATAACTACAAATACGGCTAGTGCCCACACCAACATCTTTCCGACATTATTAAATAACGGCAAAGTTGTAGGCTGAATTGCGTCGAAATGCTCTGGTGTTGAACTGGCCGCACCAAACAAGCTCTTAAGCAGGCCTGCTAGAGTGAGCGCCCATACAATCACGATAATAGTGAACAGAAGTTTCACCGTAACAAAGACAACTTTATCGTCCAGGCCGAGATTCACGACAGCAAGAGCGAGGCCGGCTAATACAATAGTCTTGACTAGAGGTTCTTGTATAAACGAAATCATCTTATCGTCTAGGTCAGACTGGGTTCTACCTGCTAATCTTTTGAGGGTTCTATCTATTACCAGAGATACAAGCCGCGACAAAAGCACTGCTGCTAGAACGATGATTACTGCCTGAGCGATACGGCTATCAGGTAGGTAAACGTTAATTTGTTGAAGTATTTGCTCGATCTCGTGATTCATTTGTAGGCACCTTCAAGATAGTTCAAGTGACAGTGAATCAGCATATATTACTGAGTTTTATTAATCATTGGTTGCATTGTGAGGGTGGGCCGTTGCACTACATCGCAGGATCGGCCTGGGGTCCAGTAATGGGAGCCATGGTTTCGAGGCTGCTAAAGCGCTCTACGCAAAACTAATTGATCTTTTAAGTTGCTCAATCAGCAATCATTCTTCGCTTTAGCTTTACGCTAAGTCGCAGTGCCCGATATCAGTCTTTTGGATAACTGGTGGAAGCGATAGGCGAGTAATAAGCCGGTCGTGGTCAGCCCCATGGCAAGCCCCCACCATAGACCGATACCTCCAAAGTCCATCCAGAATGCCAGGCATGATCCGCCACCGATGCCGAGAATCCAGTAACCGAATCCTGCAATCCACAGCGGTGCTACGCTGTCTTTGACTCCACGCAAGGCCCGCGCCGCAATTGCCTGCAGCCCGTCGAATACCTGGAAGATAGCCGCAATAGTGAGAAATTCGATCGATAAAAGTGATACCACTGTAAAACCAGGATCGGAAGGGGTAATAAAAATATCGATGATGTAAGCGGCAAAACCCAGTGGAATGATCATCATCACGACCAGAATTAAAACACCGATGAGCATTCCGAGCATCCCGGACTGTCGGGCAGTATCGAGACGATTTCTGCCAGCACCATGGGCAACCCGGACCATGGTAGCTTCAGCAATACCCATGGCAATTACGAACGGTATGCCGACCCACGACATGACTATTTCATAAGCCGCGAGCGTCTCGGCACTGATGATGCCCGATAGAATTGAGGCAGCGGAAAACATACCCGCTTCCAGGAATACCAGACCGGCTACTGGCAAACCAAGGACCATAATTTGCTTGCAAATCACGGTATCTAGCTTCCAGCGCTCGGCAAATATCCCGTACCCACGCAGCGCGGTGGTTTGGTAGACATGCCAGAGTAAAGCAAGGAACATCAGCCAGGATACGATGCTGGTAGCGAGTCCGGCTCCGAAAAGACCCAATGAAGGGATGCCCCAGCCACCGTGCACCAACCATAGAGTCAGCAAATAGTTAACCAGTACCGCCACTGTAGTAATTACCATGACAGCTTGGGGCCGAGCAAGGGCCGAGACAAAGTTTCGAAACACAGCAAAAAACAGTATCGGGAGTACGCAAGCGCTTAATCCATGCAGGTAAGGCACCACCAGTTTAAGCACTCGGGGATCTTGATCAGTCCATTCCAAAATGATATTGAGATGCCATACCAATATCATTGAGGGTATGCCGAGCAACAATGAAACAAAAATTCCCTGCCGCACGGCAAGTCCTGCCTGTTTTTTTTCTCCTGCACCCTCCGCTTGCGCGCATAACACCCCTACGATAGACAACAAGCCCATTAGAATGACCAGTACCTCAAATGACAAATTGCCGGCAATGCCTACGGCCGCCAGTTCGTAGTACCCAAGTTTGCCAACCACCATCTTGGTGGTGACAAACATGGCAAATTCAGCAAGATAGGCGGTAGAAAGCGGCAATGCGATGCGCATCAATGTTGCCGCTTCACTTCTAGTTTCCAAGTTTGTGATCAAGGGCGATCCTCTAAAAAATGCGCAAGTATATGGAAATTAATCGATCGGATCTTCAAACTTCTGGCGCCAGACACCCTGTCACGTCCATTCTCATACTTAGCCCTTGCGACCGACACATCGGTTACTAAAAAGATAGGTCGGTAAGCATATGCAGGTGTTAGCAACAAATGGTGGGCCGGAAGGACTCGAAGTGATTGATAAGCTATTGAATCGTTGGGGTAAGTTACGCAATCGCCAATAGTTACCACCAAAGTTATCGTCTAAAGTACTGGATTGGGTTGAACCTGATTGGACCCAGGTAAATTAGAAAAGACAGTACTGGTTGATTATGGCGCAGAATTGCACCACGATTGCACAATAGGGAAACCCCATTGAGACAGTATGAAAATGCCGCGAGTCGTATGAGCCCTCAGGTTACGCTGTCTTGGGATTGGTATCGCCGATGACCAGAGTCGATCAGTTCGAGAGCGCTTTTCGGGCAGCTGATAAGCCGGTCTTTGAATTCCTCCAACCCATGGTGGAGCGCGCACTCGTTGTGACTGATCTACGAGGTGCTGATGCAACTGCCTTCCGTAATCGGGTTCGTGACTTCTTGGCGGTGCTTGGCAACGGTGTGCAGTGGGATCTCGATGATGGTGATTCCTTCACGACGATCGAAGCGCTCCTTGAGCGTGTGAATATGCGCAATCCAGACCTCATTTGCACGTATCGCAGCCTACATAGTGAGGCTTGGCGCTGGCCGTATAGTCTGGGCGAATACCTCGATGTTTTAACCCAGGTCGCACCTTGCCCTGTGCTAGTGTTTCCGCACCCACGGGCCGATCGTACGAATGGTCACACGCTTCAAAGCACGGACATCGTTATGGCTATAACCACTCACTTGGCTGGCGATAACTCGCTGGTTAATAACGCGGCAGGGTTTACCAACAATGGCGGCACTCTATGGTTAGCACATGTGGAGGATGAGAAGAGCTTCAGTCGATTAATGGACACAATATCGAAGATCGATGCCATTGATACAGACACATCGCGCGAACGGATCTTGGCCCAGATGCTAAGGGAGCCCAGCGATTACATCCGGTCCTGTAAGGAGGTGATTGCCAGTCATCGCCCTTCGGTGCATGTTGAGAAGATCGTAACTGTTGGCGGTCGCCTTGTTGAATTTCGTCGACTCATTGACAAATACACCGTTGATCTACTCGTGATGTATACCAAAGACGCGGACCAGTCCGCGATGCACGGTCTTGCGTACCCGCTGGCCATCGAGTTGCGGGAGATTCCGCTACTCTTGCTCTGATTTTATGAATCCCGCTGCGTTCGCACTTACCGGCGCCGCCCAGCAGGGCCACGACGTCGCGCAAGTCCCCGTTGGTGTGACCCTTCTGTTTACGGCGCTGCTGATGGCGATGATCTTGTGTCTCGCGTTGGAGGAGAAACTCCACGCCAAGAAATCTGTCATTGTGGGGCTCTTCGCCGTTGTCACCCTGCTGCTTGGTGCCGCTTTTGATCTACTGCCATTCGGGAGTGTCTTGGTCGGGGGCCACGAGATCGATTTACCCGTATACGTGCCGGCCATCGACTGGAACGTGATCGCGATCATTCTCGGCTCCAGTCTGTTTGTCGACGTGACATCGCGCTCGGGCCTATTTACTTGGATCGCGATCACACTGACTAAAACCTCCGGAGGAGATCCGCTGAAGTTGCTTGTTTACTATGGAGTGATGACAGTGGTTTTTTCCGCTGTCCTTAACAACGTCACTGCCATGATCATTGTCGGATCATTGACTGGAGTTTCGTTAAATCGGCTGGCGCGAAGCAATCTGCTGCTTGGTTTCCTGATTACCGAGGCGCTTTTAACAAACGTGGGTGGCTTGCTCACCCTGATTAGTTCGGTACCGAACATCATCGTCGGCACGGCCGCCGGTATTTCGTTTATCCGTTTCTTCGTGGTTGCTGGGCCGTTCGTGCTGGTCGCAACCCTTGTAACGCTCTGGTTGGGCGCTCGTGTCTTCAACATAAGACGTCTAGTGACCCCTGAGGAACGTGAGCAGGCCGCGCGTCTGGTTGCAGGCTTCGACGAGCGTGACGGTATCGAGAGTCAAGCATTCTTCTGGTTTGGGACTGCGATGCTCATCGCGTTCATCGCTGTAATTGCCACGACCTCGGTTCTGCCGTTGATCCAAGACTTGGGAATGGGTTACGTGGCCATAACCTTCGGCGTGATTATGCTTTTACGTTTCAAGGCCATAGCGGACAAGTTCTACCAGGCGATCGACTGGGATCTCTTAGGGTTTTTCGCGGCACTGTTTGTGGTCATCAACGTTATGGAACACGCGCTAGTGCTGGAGTTAATCGGTGAGGGGCTCGCCCACGTCATTGGATTGGGCGATACCCTGGGCGCCGGCCTGATCGTTGTGTTAGGGGCCACTGTGAGTTCGGTTACAGACAATATTCCGCTTGCAGCGATGCTGGCAAAAATCCTTACCGCGCACCCTGTCATCGGCTCCGATCCGGATTCACCCTTTTGGTGGGCTGTGGTGTTTGGCGCGAACCTGGGTGGGAATCTAACACCCATCGGCTCAGCTTCGACCTTGGTCGCGGTTACGATCATCCACAAATATGAGTTAAACCTATCTTTCGTCGGCTTTGTAAAACGCGCTTTGCCTTTCGCTGTAGTTCAGATTCTGCTCGCCGTAGCTTACATCGTACTTTTCGTTTGACTGTTACAGTATGATCGTCAGTAGATTTTAAAAAAAGAATTGCTATTCCTGCTCCTTGAAGCAGTTGTGATAGTCCCAGGTACATTCGTACAGCGCATGGTTGAGCCCGAAAGTGAGCGAAATCCTGCGCTCTGCAAAATAACAAGTGGGGAACTGTACTCCCAACCAGATAGACTTCAATAAGTCATCTGGTGAGGAATCAAACCCTTCACGATCATCTTCTTGTCCCTGCTAAGTGGTGTTGTTAATGTCGACATTTGCGACACTGCCTTGGTCGTAGACGGCGACACCAGCGCTATCAGTGGCATAAAGGTGCACCTTAGTGGGATAGACACGCCAGAGCGAAACCAGACTTGTCGAAAGGTCGATGTCACATGGCGTTGCGGTTATGAAGCCACTGAAACTTTAAGGGGATGGAATTACACCAACGAGGCCAGGTGTATTGGAGATACAAAAGATGACTATGGCCACTTAATCGCAGTTTGCTTTGTTGATGGCTATAACGTCAATGCAGGGTTGTAGGCTGGTTCAACAAAAAAAGCGGCGCTATTCAAAGCGCCGCTCCTGGTGGATAGGAATAAGGTTTTAGATCTGTTTACTGCATGACCTTGGTCCAGACCTTGTCGATCAGGGACTGGGCTTTGGGTGAGCAGGTTGGTGCAAAAAACACGTTCAAATCGGACGGTGGGTTGATCTCCGGCGCTGATTTCAGCTCCTCCGAATAATAGGCTGCGGTGCCCTTGACGGCATCGCCGTAACCCTGGTTTTCTGTCAGCATCGCCATGTTGACCGGATCCATCATGAAGTTCATGAATTTCTTCGCGTTTTCGACGTTCTTGGCGCTCGTGGGCACCACCATGCTGTCGTACCAGCCGACCACACCTTCTTTCGGGTAGGCATAGACGATAGGTGCACCAGTCAGGCGACCCAGTCGGGAGAAACCACTCCAGTGATTGGTCATTATGGCTTCACCACTTGCCAGCAGGTCGCTCATGGTTTCAGAGTTGTAGGCGACCACAGATTCCTTCTGCGTGACGAGCATGTCCTGGATCTGCTTCATTTGCTTCGCATCTTCGGAACAAAACGGTATGCCGAGATATTTGATTTCCGGCTTGGGTTTTTTGAGGCGCTCCAGACCAAATGCAACGTTGTTGGCGACAGTCATGTGAGGGAACAAGGCATAATGCTGGAACACAGTATTCACCGGACGCCGATTCGGTTCGAGATTCTCGATCTCTTTATCGAACAGCATGATTTCACCGCCGGATACCTGCTCAAAGCCGGCAATCAGGCGTAACAGGGTGGTTTTTCCACAGCCGGAGGGGCCTAGCAGGGTGAAAAATTCGTTGTCATTGATGGTCAGGGAAACATTATCGAGCGCCTTGACCGCCTGATTGGAACCGGGGCTGTAGATTTTAGTAACATCACGAATATCAACTGCGGTAGTCATGTCTTACCTTAACTAAGTGATAGCTGCACTTTTTTGTAGGGAGCGTAAGCCTCGACGCCCGTTACACTCCGCTCATCAGGATACGTGGCCGTCTTACTGAATCGCACCAGATTAAGCATGTGGATGGGTCCTTTTTGGGAATTTTTACGAAAAGCCATGAATCCCTCCTTGGTAGAATCAATATAACGGTTCATACAGGACGCCTCGGCTCAATAGAGCGGCGACATGAACGTGGAAGGGTAGCGCGCGTACCCATAAAGTAGTGTTGTCTGATCAATACTGAACTACTGTTCCTCAAAAGCAAGCCGAAGTTCCAAGATAATGAAAATCCTTCCAGAAAATCTTGCATAGGACCTCGTGTCGATGACCGACGTGTTCTGAACGGCATGCTAAGTCTTACGATCAGAGTGCACAATGGCGGGATACCCCTACGTGATTTGACCCGTACCCCACATGCTACAACCGTTATAGTGGATGGAGCAAGGTTGCCATCTGAGACCATATTCTGAAATCAATATCTGGCATATGCGATACTGAAGTGCAAATGATTGTTCACGAATTTATTGTCTGCGAAATCGCCTTGAAACGGAAACTACTCCGGACGGTCATTTTTCTCTACGGGTGTGGTGGAATTTGGCCAAGAACCCACGAGAGGAAAGATATAATTGTTTAGATTGGCTCTGCGGTTATCGCACTGGCCAAATTTGCCCCCAAGAGGTACCCCAAAATTTTGTGAGTCGGCAACAAAAGATTGGCAAGCTTTATAGGGCCATACTTAAGATTCGTTAGTGTCTGGCATGGCCTGCACACCATTCGAAATGTAACGAAGTTGAACCTAGATGATTCAAATACTTTTTCTGGTTGATTTTAGTGAAAGAGGAATCGTTAGCTTTCCCTTGGAAACAGAATCTGAGCAGCTTGTGCGAGAGGGTAATTGAAGGGCGAACCTGTTTCGAGGTGGCCTAAAGATCAAAGCTTGAAACCGCGACAACATGTAAGCTTATCCTCGCATTGGCGAGTGCCAGTGATCCTTGGTTCCAGAATTACTCGACAAAAGGAAGTTGCGATCAATTCATCAACGCTGAAAGTAGTCTGTAGCGCAGGATCCATCAAATATAAACGTGGCTTTCCTGATAATCGAGATGTGCAACGGCAAGTGATTGAGTTCTTGCAGACTCATATTATTCAGTAGTGGTGAAAATTTCTACGCTGTCGCGCGATCCGATTACAGGATCCACGGTATGAGAAATACGGTCGTTATTTTTCGACAATCACTCTAATCTTTCCATTGATCGGAAAACCACTTATTCGAACGTGATTCTTTTATTAAGAGAGTGACGCTCAAATTGTTTCTCCAGTTTGGCTTACGAAAAATTGACAAGAGTGGGATAACAACACAGCCAAGCAATATGCCTAATATCACCAAGTCGAGGTCTAAAGTAGCATACTGATGCCAATCACTATGGTCGAGTCTTTCTTTGGTTTTCGCTAAAGCAGTTGTGGGGAAAATTAAAAAAAATACCAATACACACTTCATGAATATGAATCTGTTGTGCGAAGTTCATACAGTAATTTTACTTTTCTCAGTGTGAACTATATGTGA
Source organism: Gammaproteobacteria bacterium (assembly GCA_963580215.1). GTDB lineage: Bacteria > Pseudomonadota > Gammaproteobacteria > Arenicellales > UBA868 > UBA868. Next base: position 11,176 of record CAUZJT010000003.1, on the reverse strand, counting down.
GATATATGAAGGTCTTCCCAAGACCAGTGTTAAAATTTAAATGTCAAAGGTAATGCAGTCTGCCCGGAAAAATGTAATTGTGCGTGAGACACGTGTATCCTGGTTGGCCTGTGCTGCGAAATTGTTATCTCTTGGTTTTTCAATAGATAGTTGGTGTTACCATATCCGATCTATTAGTCAAGACCATTAACCAGCCCACATCACTTTAGAGATTCTGATCATAAATACAAACGTTGAAAACGTGATGGGAATGAGATACCTTGGATTGAGTCACAGTCAAATCGCCATCACAGGCCGTTCCCAGGACGAAAATACTGGGAACTGTCATTCATTGACCTAAGTCAGAAAACATCTATCTATGAACTAGGAATAGACTGCTGATTGCAGTCATCTTGGAAAAAAATAATGTAAAAAAGAATAATGATGATTGCAATCATGTCCCACCAGGTTACTTGTTCAGGACAAGAACAAAGATGTTAGAGGGCGGTACAACTACTAAAAGTCTTTGGCACACAGTAACAACTTAAAATACTAAAAAGATAATAACCGTGGGTAAAAAATACTGCTTTTAGTTCGTAATCGGAGTTACTTGCGTATAGCCATTAAACAGCTTGGCATGTTTCGAAGTCCTAGTCTTTAATTCACACAGCCATCTCTCCCGAGGATCGGAGTAGTTCTAAATCAGTGACAACAATTTTCCTTTTTCCGAGTGCAATGAAACCTTTATTCTTTAGTTTGTTTAACACGCCATTGGCCATTTGGCGAGATACACCAACCATCGATGCTAAGTCTTCATGAGTTAATTTTAGGTCTATCATCCATCCGTCTTCGCGTTGAAGCCCAAAACTTTCGGTAAGCGCCACCAAAATACCTCGAATCCGATCTTCAGTTGAGTCAGTTTCTAGGGCAAGCGCTAAATCAGCAACCCAACGAAGTCTCACTGATAACGCACGTACTACCTGTTTGCTCATGTCGGGAAATTTCTCTAAAGTATCGTAGAAATTACTGATTGACATGGTGTGCAAGGCAGAGGTTTCAAGGAATCGTACAGTCATCTGTCGTTTTTCGAATCCTCCAAGGTCAGCGGCTCCTAAGATATCTCCATCGGACCAGAATCCGGTAATTCCAACTTTGCCACCTGGGCTAAGATAAGTAGACATCGCTTTACCTTTAATAAGAAAGCCGACTGATCCCGCCAGATCACCTTGGTTCCATAAAGCATCCCCACGCTGATATGTTCTTTGCTGACATTGGTCCAAAACAGCTGTTCGATGTAACTGTGGTATCGAACCTAATACATCCATGTGACCGGCAAGACGTGATGAGTTCAATAGCTACCCCTTATGTGTAGGCAAGATACTTTTGGAGACCGTCATACCTATGACTATAGGTCTAAGATATATCAGATCAGGTAGTATAGACCGATCGCAAAAAGTATCGCAGCAACGAAAAGTCGAAGAAAACGCTCATTGATGCGTCGATTAACAAACGGGCCAATAATAGATCCGATAGCAATTCCTGGAATCTCAATCATAACCAATGTCCAATCGATAGTCGTATTCAAATAAAGATAGGTCAGAATGCTTGCGGTTAAGGGAATCATGAGGGCAACGAGCGCTGTGCCTACAACGAAAAACATAGGAAATAATAGAATACTGACCATAAACGGTGTTACAAGAAAGCCTCCCCCAACGCCCATCGTGGCACCTATGAAAGAAATCACAAAACCTCCGGAGATACACACTAGGGGATTGAAAGAAAAGATATCAGGTCCTATGGATACTTCTGTATGCAAGATTCCAAAGTGAGTAATACGAGGTACGTGATTTGATTCAATAGATGTTTCAGATTGCCCATTCTGAATATAGTTAGAGGTGGTAAAAGACTTCTGCAGGCTATGGCTACGTTTTTTCGCCTTAATTAAGGCTTCGTACAATGTACGACCTGCCACCAATAGTACGAGAATCCCAAACGCACTTTTATAATTATCGATGTTGCCAAGATAATTGCTTGAGACCCATGAGCCGGTGATTGCACCAAATGGCGCACCAATTCCAAAAGAAAGTGCTAATGGCCAAACTAACCGTTTTTGCTTTAAATAAAGTGGTACCGAAAAGAAACGGCTGGTTAGTTCGAGAAGTTGATTTATCGCTTTTATTGTATTGGCATCACCAATGCCTAAGATCGATATATGACCAATTCCAGCAAGGATGCCACCACCACCAGCACCCATAGCCATTAAAAAACCAGCTAAAACAGACCATGAAAAGGCGAGAATTGGATTAAATGAAATATCCATGACTCGTAGATATACAGCAAGCAGAATATCAGCCGACAGAAAAAATGATGCGTAACCGTGTGATCAATGTTTTGATTGGGGCCCAAAAAGACCAAATAAGAAATGCAAACGCTAAAAACATAATCAAACCACTTAATGGTCGAGTAAAGAAAATTAGAAAATCGTTGTCATATGCAATCATAGAGGTCAAAAAATAACGTTCGGCCAAGGGACCAAGAATTACTCCCAAAATTAGTGGGGCTGTTGGCACATTAAATTTCTGCAGAAGAAACCCAAGAATTCCGAATCCAATACAGATATAAACATCAGCTATATTATTTCGAACACCAAAAGCCCCTACCAAGCAAAGTATCGTGATAAATCCGAACAAGATGGCCGGGGGGATGGCCATCAGAAGAGTAAATGCCCGGGCAACAAGCATTCCAACTGCAATCATAAGTATATTTGCTACTAAATATGCTGCAAAAACTGTATATACAAGATCAGTACCAGTAATAAATAACATAGGACCTGGGTTGACACCATGTAGCATAAGGGCTGCAAGCATAATCGCGGTTGCGGCACTTCCAGGAATTCCCAGAGTTAATAACGGAATAGTGGCGGTGCCGGTAGTCGCATTTTTTGCGGTTTCGGGCGCTGCCAATCCCTCGTCGACACCTGTTCCGAATCGATCACCATGTGGAGAGACATGTTTTTCAACTCCATAAGCAATAATCGCACCAATAATAGCTCCAGTCCCTGGTATTGCTCCAATCACGCATCCAATACCTGTGCCACGAGCGATAGCGCCTTTCAGTTTTAGCAGTTCTTTAATTCCAGGGAGTCGTGCTTTGGTTGCCGAGGTTGGCTTATAACTAACAGACTTACGACTGCTAATCCACCCAAGCACTTCTCCAATAGCGAACATCCCAATTAGAACAACAACAAAACTAACCCCGTTATCCAACACCGTCCAGCCGAAAGTTAGTCGTGGTATCGCGTAGAGTGGGTCCAGACCAATCGCTCCAACTGTTAACCCAACAAATAGGGAAATCAAGCTAGTCAGCATGTTACCTTTAGCGATCGCGACGACAGATACTAGTCCAAGGATAGTCGCAGCGAAGAATTCTGGTTGTCCAAATCTAAGAGCAAAGTTAGCGAAGGGTGGTGATACAAAAATCATCATTAGTGCACTACCGACACCTCCTATTGCCGAACATGTGATTGCGATTCCAAGAGCACGAGCAGATTCGCCACGTCGAGTCATTGGATAACCATCCCAAGTTGCTGGTAATGATCCTGGTGATCCTGGAATGTTGATAAGAATAGATGATATTGAGCCGCCAAAGACGCCACCGCAATATAGTCCGGAAAGAAATATCATCGCGTTAATTGGCTGCATTACATATGTAAAAGGTAACGCCAGTGCCATTGCATTTACAAAAGAGATACCCGGTAACGCGCCAGCGATAACTCCTGTAAAGATTCCAGCTAACAGCAGAAAGAAGGGTATCACACCGAATAAGTTTGATAGACCAACTAATAGGTTTTGGAGAATATCCATTGATTAATGAACAGGAGCGAGAGAAAGAATTAGTAGATTCCCAAAATCCGGTAAAAGCCGACCGTAAGTGAATCAAAAGCGCCGATCCCTCGCGGCAATGGTAGATAAGCGACCTTAAGAAATAAGTAAAGTAAGATACATGTCCCCAATGCGCTGTTAACCATAATTGTTAGGATGTTGCGAATCCCTCCTAACGGAAACCAACATAGTAAGAACAAGAAGGTAGAGAGCGCGAATCCAATCAATGTTATTGCAGCACCATAAGTTGTGACACTAAGAATTCCAAGGATCAGTTTTACTAAATCACATTGTTCTAGATCACTTGTTGTCGCATCTTCGGATGAGACAACCCGCCAGCGAACTACACCCCATAGTGCGCCAAGGCCAATTAAGCCAATCAACATCGCCCGAGGCCAACTATGAGGGCCCAATTGGGTCTCATCAATAACGAGGCTAGTAGCAACCCCGGTTTTGAAAAGTAGCAGCGGGACGCTTCCTGCCAATATCGTTATTAGCGGTCCAATTAGACTAAAGAAATTTACCTTGGTCAGCAACTTACTGACTGCCTTGAGGCTGGGGAAGATATATACGCCTGTGAGACAGAATGGTTGATACTACCATTCTGTCTCAAAACGGACCTCATTTTTTATGCTGATTATATAATGTTGTGTTATTCGGTTAGACCAAATTGCTTCATAAATTTGGACAGATCTTCATATTGTTTTCCTACAAATGCCATAGCCTCTTCTGGTGTTCGTGGTTCGACGCAGCTAAATTTTACCGCGCAGTACTTTTTCCAGTCGGCAGTAACAATCACTTCACCCATAGCCTCGTTCAGAACCGCTAGCCGATCGCTAGGCACACCAGTTGGCGCAACAATGGCGCGCCAGTTTGGAAATGAAATCTCATGACCAAATTCAAAAGAAGATGGTACGTCTGGAAATCTCACATGTCTAGCCGTACTAAATACGACGAGTGGTACCATCTGCCCCGATTCTAAGAATTGGGCGACATCCCCTGGCTCTTCATACAATAGTTCTGAGTGACCGCCTAGTGGTGCGATGTATCTTTCAGCAGGTTTCGAGTAGGGTATATTCTTCATTTCATGACCTTTAGTACCTAGAAACTTAAGTGTAAGGTCATCCAGTGTTCCCATCCCAGCAGTCGCAACCCGGATTTTTCCAGGATTTTCTTTGGAGTAGTCGAGTACATCTTGGTATGTCTTGAACTGACTGTTCTTGGGAGCATATAACATTGATGGCGATGATTGAACAATAGCGAGATAGGAGAAATCGCTAGGCTTCAGACTCCCCATACCAGCAGCCCATGAAGATACCGTCAGGCCTGTCATCGTGCCAATTGTGTATGCATCAGCTTTTGAATGCGCTACCTTAGTTAACCCTGTGTTGCCTGCAGCACCTGATACATTAGACGCTGGTATGGCGATATTAAGTATCGGAGAGAGAATACGTGCAACAGTTCTTCCCATTCCGTCAGCCCCTCCACCAGGACCAAAATTTACTATCAGATCAATTGGGCGAGAGGGATAATCTTCTGCATTAGCTGATAGGTTCATGAACCCAAAAGCCATGCAAGTTAGCAACATCCGTGTATTAATCCTACTGATTTTCATATCGATTGTCCTCCAGATAGATTTAAGGTGGTTTTATTGTTGATGGAGTTATCTTGGCGCCATCGTTTAATTATGTTTGTATCCTCTTTGTTTAATGGTGACAGCTGTTCAACATTATTTCCATTTATAGATTATTAATGGTTCATTGATCAACTCAGAAAGAACTTTAATATGGCTATAGTTAGATTTACTGTCAGAAAATAGACACAGCAAATGGTTAATAGGGTATTCGGGGGGTATTTAGCTAATATTTCATTTTCTGTCGACTATTTGACAGCGCTAAGGTGAGGAATCGTTATTCAATAATAGGTGCACATGTTCCGAGTTAGTATTGAAGTCGCCACAGTGTTAAACCAAGAACATTCAAGGGCGAGACTCGGGGCTATTTCCACAAGAGGAGTGAGTAATGGATCCAAAAGCTGATACGACAACCAAAGAATTTCCTAATGCCAGATTTTCTGAAGAACACTACCTGGCAGTTGCTGAATCGTGGCGGTCGCCTACGAAACGCGTTGCGCAAGAGTTTTTCGTTGTCGATGCAGATCGGCATGTCATTGAGCCTCCCGAAGCTCTGACCAAATATCTTGATAAAGAATTTGAACGAGATGCTCCAAAATTGGTTACAGACAATCAAGGATCGCCCAGAATTATGATGGAGGGGCGTCTTTATCAGAAACCTCGGGGGTACGGCACTGGTCGACTTGAAGGTTGTGGAGATCAACGACCACGAGGTGAGTCATTATCTTATGACGATGCTCATGCGCATTCTATGACTTATCGAGACCTGGATATGGATATGGGTGGGGTCGATGCGGGGATATGGTTTCCGACTGTCGGCCTGTTTATTCCTGATGTCTTAAATATGGATCTTCAGTATGCCTTGGGAAGGGCTCATAACGATTGGATTGCAAAAGATTTTGTAGCTGGAAGACGACATATATGGTGCGCGACTATCCCTCTGAAGCCTGAATGGGCGGTAGAAGAAATAAAAAGATGCCATAAGATGGGTGCGAGATGTGTTTGGATGCGACCTAACGTAATGAATGAGGTTCGTTATTGGACGGCTGAATGGGATCAGGTGTGGGAGGTAATGACCGATCTAGATATGGCATTACTATTCCATGAAGCAACTGGAACTTATAATGCCACCCATAGTACTGACTACAAGTATGATAAATACTGGTTGGCGCATGTTGTCTCACACCCATGTGAAATGGCAACAGGCATGTGCGGACTAATTGGTTATGGTGTTCTCGAGAGGCATCCAAGTTTACAGATTCTTTTCTGTGAGGCTGGTGCGACTTGGGTTCCTTATTTCTTATTTCGACTTGATGAGCATGTATCTGGAAGGCCAGCCATTGAAACTGCAGAGTTGAAGTTGCGACCATCGGAATACTTTAAGCGCCAGTGTACTATTTGCTCGTTTGAGCCAGCTGAGGCACTTCTAAAAGAAACCGTAGAGTGGTTTGGTGCCACTAATATGGGGCTAACCAGTGATTACCCTCATTGGGATTCAAGCGGTGTAAGTGGGGTAGAAATGTATATCGAACTGTATCCTGATATGGAAGAGCGACAAAGAGAGCGATTTTTCTCGCGTAATGTAATTGATGCTTTGAATCTGCAACCGTGAAGAGTGATTGCCCCGAAAATTTGAGACAGGTGACTAGAATGATAAAAAAATCACTCGACCTTACGCTATCCATAAATAGCAATCGACGCATGAGAGTTTTACTCTCGCGTCGATAAAACGCGCTTTTATGGAGACTAATAAATACTTGTTATGTGAGGCAACGGAAGTCTCTCCTGGTAGTACTGCTATCTATGATGTTGGGGGGTACAAAGTGGCTTTGTACAACGTTGAAGGCCATTTTTTTGCAACCCAGAACCATTGTCAGCACAAAGGAGGCTCTTTGGGGCAAGGGCAACTAAACGGGTCAGTTGTGGAATGCCCACTGCACGGCTGGGAATTCGATGTCATTTCTGGCGAGTGTTTAACTCAGACTCATTGTAGGAGCCTCAGGAGGTTTCCGGTCTCTATTGAGAAAAACATCGTTTGGATCGAGGATTTTGACAAAATTATTGAGCAAGATGCTGTTGCCGTTAAAGTCTCTGAGTCATCTGACAGCGATCTAGCCTCATTAAAACCCGATTCTAAACAGCACTATGATGTTCATGTGTTCTGTTGCATCAACGAGCGCGAGCCGGGGCATCCTCGAGGCTCGTGTAGTGCTCGTGGTTCAGTGCAATTACAAGCCTATATGAAGGCGCGTGGTAAAGAGTTAGGATTGGGGAGTCGAATCCGGTTGAATAAAAGTGGTTGCCTAGAGAGATGTGAACTAGGACCAGTAATGGTTATCTACCCAGAAGGGGTCTGGTATTCCTATAACAGCCATAAGGATATCGATGACATACTGGATCTCCATATACTCGGTGGGAAAGTAGTTGAAAGGTTATTGTTGGAATCGGGACAGGTTAAACCCCGCGCCCTGACAACTGCTCGTATCGAACTAAGAGTATCTTCAAAAAAGGCTTATAGCAATGACTTATGCCAATATGAATTAGTCTCGAGTAATTTCGACCTGCTTCCACCATATGATCCTGGTGCCCACATAGATCTGAATATCGGAAACGATTTTCGGCGGTCTTATTCTTTAGTAGGCGATCACCAGGATCGAGCCCGTTATATTATCGGAGTTCGACGAGAGAAACCTAGTCGCGGAGGCTCAACTTGGTTACTTGATCACTTAGAGCCAGGCCATACTATAACCTCATCATCCCCTACGAATAATTTTCCGCTTGATGATCAGGCTACCAGTTATATATTAATTGCTGGAGGTATTGGGATAACACCTTTTTTGAGTATGGGTTACGAACTAAAACGGCAGGGATTAAAATATTATCTGCATTTTTGTGTTCGAGACGAAGAATCTGCACCGTTGCTCGACGAGGTGAAGAATATTTTTGGAGATCAATTAACTGTATATGCTGATGGTGGCGATCCTGCTCATGGAATCAATCTTACTTCTGTACTAGAAAATCCTGTTAAAGGGGGGCATGTGTATGTTTGCGGCCCTCCAGGCTTAGTTGCTAGTGTTCGTGCCGATGCGTCACATTGGCCAGAAGAAACTGTGCACTGGGAGCAGTTTTCGCCGGAGTCAGAAGACTATAGTGATCAAAATGAAATATTTGAAGTTCTCCTATCTAGACAAAACATGCGATTGACAGTAGAAAAAGATAAGACGATCTTAGAGACTGTTAGATCAGCTGGGATCAATATAGAGTCTTCTTGCGAAAATGGATTATGTGGTTGTTGCCGTACTCGATTACTCGGTGGAATTCCCCAACACCGAGATTCCATACTCACGGATTCGCAAAAGTCCAGTAGTCAGGAAGTGATGATTTGTGTTTCTCGTGCTAAGTCAGGTGAGACATTGGTGCTCGATTTATAAGAAATTCAAAAAACCTGATAGAGTCATTTCATGAATCACGACGATCTCGAAGGTGAGTGGATACTGGGCTGGCCTGGCCGGAAACGGTTGAGTCATTTCTCTAGTACTGATCAGGAAGGCCGTGTGACCTACGCACAATCTCCTATCCTCGAACAGGAAGGACTGATCACGCCAGTCGATGCATTCTTTGTCATGGCCCAGATGCAGATGCCCGAACCAGAGCATCCTGACGACTGGGAATTTGAAGTCTGTGGTGAAGTCGAGCGACCTATTTCATTTACATTGGAAGAATTACAGAAGCTTCCATCTAAAACAGTTCGTGCTGTCACCGAATGCGCCGGTAATGATGCCGATTTTTTCGAGTATCTTGAAGGTCGCCTTGTCGAAAAACCACAAATACGGAGAGCGCAGGATGATTTCGTGGATTGGAACGCCTTGCGAGCAACCGAGGGGGCTCTTGAGGCCGCTGATGCGTTAGCAGCTCCACGGGCAACTAACCTTTGTAGTGGTGGAGAATGGACTGGCACCCCTTTATCGGAGGTTCTTCATTGTGCGGGGCTTAAATCGAGTGGCGTTAGCGTTCGGGTGCAGGGCTGGGATCGGGGTCGACCTGATCCAATGCGCTTATATCGTGCGCTCGGCTCGACAGATATTGACGTTTATGATCCTGGCGAGATTAACTTTGATAAGGCGCTGCCAATGGAGAAAGCACTCCATCCAGACACTATTATTGCATGGGCTCATAACGGCGATTACCTCCGACATGTACACGGTGCGCCGGCACGTCTGGTAGTGCCTGGCTGGGCCGGCAACTGGTGGGTAAAATGGCCACAAAAGATCGAAGTCCACGATCATATGGTGGAGTGCTATCACCAGACCCACTATTTTATTTCTGGTAAGTCGGTCGATGATCCAAATAAAAAGATGATGACGTCACTCGGCTGTAAGAGCATCATCACACGCCCGCGTGATGGTGATTCACCCCTAAAGGCAGGGTCTCATCTTATCCGTGGGCTAGCTTGGAGTGGAGTAGGAGCAATTACGGGTGTCGAGCTCAGTCTCGATGGGGGCAAGACCTGGCAAAAAGTTTATGTCGAGGATTCACCCGATCGGTGGCTGTGGAAGCGCTGGTCCTACCTGTGGGAAGTAAATAATCCAGGCGAATATAGTATCATGGCTCGCGCAACTGACGAGAAAGGTCGGATACAGCCAGCAACGGACTGGAATTTTCAGCTAAAGCATTTCGATGGCATCGTACCCGTGGATATTACAGTAGAAGCTTAGCAGTAACGATTTTCGTATGCATATAATCGTCTGCATCAAGCAGATTCTGAATCCAGATATTGCGACTACTAATCTTCGGGTAGACGAAAAGGCCAAACGGGTAGTTCCTCTACCTGGCATTTCCCATGTAATCAGTCCGTTCGACGCGCAAGCAGTGGAAGCCGCTATGCGGATAAAGGATGCTAGGATTGATGATACCAAGGTTACCGTGATGACTATGGGCCTTCAGAGGGCCCGCGCCGTCCTTAAAGTAGCTAGCTATGGGTGCTGACGAAGGTGTGCTCCTTGCCGATGCCGATTTTGAAGACACTGATTCGAAGGCCACAGCCCAGATATTGGTAGCGGCGATCCGCAAGTTAGAAGATGCAGATATTATCCTTACGGGCCGGCAGGCAGCGGATGGGGATGTTGGTGTCGTCGGCCTTGGTATTGCCGAACTCTTGTGCAGGCCGGCAATCACTTTCGCCAAAGCTATCAGCTCAACAAATGGGATGGTACAGGTAGTACGGGTTCTTGAAAATGTTTCGAGACTATAGAAGCACCATTGCCAGTAGTCGTCACTGTAGCCTATGAGATAGGAAAACCACGTTTTAGTGCTCTGCGCGAGACTATGCGTGCTGCAAAAAAGCCAGTTCAAACGTGGACATCTTCCGAGCTTTGCCTGAATCCACAGGAAGTCAGTAGTGCTAAAGCGCATAGACGGCTCGAGCGCCTTTATATCCCAGTAAAGATGACCAAGTGTGAGGTATTTGATGGTGGAACTCCAGAGAATACCGCGGCCAAGCTTGCTCAACGCTTGAAGGAAGTTGGTGCCATATGAATACGAAGGCAATAGCATGACTAAAGATTCTGGCGTGATGGTCGTTGCTGGTTGGGAGGATGACTTTTCACTGACAGGCCTCACCACTGAGATGCTGGGATTGGCTCGTCGCCTGTCTGATGAGTTAGGAGGACCTGTATCAGCTCAC
>CAUZJT010000002.1:0-95319 GCA_963580215.1 Gammaproteobacteria bacterium | reverse complement strand
ATTCAGACGAAAGCTCCAGTGGCGGCTCTGGTGTTGCCCTGGCAGCACTGGTCGTCGGCGGAGTGGGTTACGCACTGCTTGGCAACAATCCAGAGCTTAAAGAGACGCTGGTACTCGACGAATATGATCGCGCTTTCGAACTCGACCTGGAAACCCGGGTCACTGTGCGCAACCCAGGACCCTCGGCACAGTCTGTACTCGAGGAATTGGATACCAAGCAGATCGACGAAACGCTGATTCACCGTAGCGACTTACAAATAACAATGAGCTACACCCTGGACTCAAGACATTCGTTGTGGCTGATAGATTCAGATAACTCTATCGACTCGGAACAACTCGCGCGTATGAGTATGTCAGCGATACACAGCGATGGCACCCGTTATGCCTTTGGCGTTAATCAGTCTCTTTCGGGTTTTCACAATAGTCTGGTGGGACAGGCCGGCACACCTGGACTTGTCAGTACATTCCAGACCGATGCGTTCTCGGCACCGCTCGCCGGTTTCACAGACCTGGGTTACCACGGGGGTTTGGGATTTGTCTCCCAGACTGGCTGGCAGGGAGGATTATCTTTTGCTTTTACGGATGAGCAAAAACAATACGGCCTTAAAAGCGACAGCTCGGCAGTCCATGCCGGCTTCCAACAAGATCGCTGGGGTGTAGGCTTACGGATGGATTTGCTCGAGGAAGACGGCAACCTGCTGGGTGGTGCCTCGGGCGGAGCGCTTAGCGTCTCGCGGGCACGAACTGTTTCTGGGGCGTTGCGAGGACACCTGAACATTGATCAGCGATGGTCAGTCGTGGGTAAATATACCGAGGCCCTGACATGGACAGATGATCTTCATGCCAGCCTGGTTCAAGATTTCAGTGAGATCCAAAGCAACAGTTGGGGGATCGGGTTGGTTGGGCGTGACCTACTCACCCGAAACGATGCCTTCGGTGTGGCCTGGTCTCAACCACTGCGTACCTACAGCGGTGATGCCACAATCAGCGTGCCGTACTGGAACGACAATCTGGGCGGAGTTGATTTTAAGACCAGGCGTACCAAATTGGCCCCTGACGGGACAGAACAGGCATTCGAACTTTTCTACCGCAAGTCTTTGGGCAGACAGGCTCGGCTGATTACCTACCTTGTGCATCGCGAACAGCCTTTGCACCGACGCGGCAGCAGAGCCCACACCAGCCTGGTCGGAGCATGGCAAATGGATTTCCCACCACGCTGACGTTGCCCGCTACTTGTTGTTAGGCTAGTGGGTGAAAGAACTCATCCCTACCAGACAAAAGATACCGACAGTAAAAGCTTTGAACAACATTCGCCCTACCCCAAACCGCAATGGCCCGCTGATTGTCTTCGCCGCATTCCTGGCGTACTACCTGGCGACTGCAATGATGCTGCCTTATGGTGCAGGGCCCGATCACACGGCCCACATCGACGGCGCAACCTTTATTTTCGATCAGGGGCGACTGGCTGTTCTACCGCAGGATGAAGAGCAACTTCATTTCACCGTCTACGGCTCAACGCGCGCGCTGCGACCACCGCTATCGTACATTACGGCTGCAATAGCAGCTCGCGCCCTGGGCTGGACAGGAATCGATACCAGTCTGCTGTTTCGTGTTGGGCCAGCCTTGCTGTGTGCGTTGAGCGTGGGACTCATCTTTGCTGCCCTGCGGCGCTATTTCAACAACACCTGGTTTGCCATCGGTGGTGCGCTACTAGCCGGTTTGATGCCGCAGTTTACTTTTATTGCCTCGCACCTCAATGACGACTGTGCTGCGATTTTCTCGGTCACCCTCACGCTTTACTTCCTGGTGCGACTGTTGCACGAAAAGTTAACGCCAGCTCTTGCCGGCGCTATCGGCATTGCGATTGGCCTGGTGATTCTATCCAAGTTCACGGCTTGGCTGTTCTTGCCTTCCGCTGGCCTGGCTCTTCTTGCTTTCGCGCGGCCTCAATCGAGACACTGGCTACCCTGCCTGGCACTTTTTGTCATCGGAGCTGTAGTCGGCGGTATCTGGTGGATTGGGTTCAATGTTTTTCACTATGGCTGGAACGACCCCCTTGCCTTTCATATCAGCGCACAAACCAGTGCGGGTCATATCCGTATAGACCCCGACTCGGTACGCAAATTCGCTGACGAGGGAGTATCTCTGGCCCACTTAGTGCTGGGCAACTACAAGGGTTTTGTCGACGAAACCTTAATTTCGACCATTGGTAATCTGGATAAGCTCAGGCTCAGGCTCGGACTACCCCAGTACCTGCTCTACAGCCTGGTACTACTTCTTAGCATGATCTATCTGCCCCTGCGATGGTTGTCGATCCTTTGGGCAAGATTTCTCGGCAGAGTGTCGTACCAAGCTCGAGAGTGTCTGTTTGAAACGCTTCTGCTCAGCGCCGTTGTATTTCAATTTTTCATGTATGCGAGATACAACCTTAATCAGGAAGCACAGATCCAAGGTAAGTATCTATTACCCGTGTTGTCTTGTAGTTTGTTACTTTTTTTCTCCGCTACTGAAAAGGTCGGGCGTTGGCGTTGGCTGCGCCAGCATATGCCGCTACTGACTTTTGGAGCCACACTGGGTGGAACTCGTATCTCACTCACGCCGATTCTGATGGTTAGCGTAATCATCCTGGTACACGCCGATGCACTGGCTCGCTTCGTAGTGCCTTTTTATGACCCGCCAGCAATGGCCTTGCGACTTGGGGGCTTGCGCGTTTTGAATCTTCGAACCGATATGCTCATCGACGATACCCGAAATCTGGAACTTCAGGTTACTGATGACGGCTGGGAGATACATACTCTGACTGCAGACAGTCAGATTATTTTTAAACCAAGATTGTGTGACTTTTTCCAGGCAAATAACCTGGTGCTCCTACAAATGCACAGTGACACTGCGGGTATGCTGCAACTTTTCTGGGACAGTGGAGAGAATTTTGTTGCGGGCGAAGGTATTTCTTCAACTACCGCTAGAATCCAACCAGGAGAAAACGTACTCGCACTGACGGCTGGAATTGGTGAATGCAAGCGTATTCGGATCGACCCGACCAATGAAGTCGACAGAGACATTGTTATCAAGTTGCTTGCAGTTGCGCCACTGTCGATCAGCCGCCAACCCTTCAAGATCCAGTGAGGTGTTACTGGACCAATAACTGTCAGGTGGCACGCCATGACTAAACATGGGCGCGGCGCTCAATCACTGACTGACCAGGTTTTTGATGTTTTGGTGGTCGGTGGTGGAATCACCGGAGCCTGGACTGCACTGGATTGCACCCTAAGAGGAATGTCCACTGTGCTGATCGAAAAAAATGATTTTGGCAGTGCCACATCTATGCGCTCATCCAGGCTGCTGCATGGCGGTATACGCTATCTGCAGCAGTTGGAGCTTGCGAAAGTGCGCGAATCATCCCGCGAGAGGGCCTTTCTGATACGCTGCGCACCGCACATGGTTGAACACGTACCGTTCATCGTACCCACGTACCGCGGTCTGCGCCAAAGCCGCGGTTTTCTATACAGCGGTATGCTCGCGTACCGGTTATTGACTCTGGGCGCCCAGACTGGGTTGACCGATCCTGCTACTCAAATACCCAAAGACCGAGCTCTCAGTCGTGCGCAAACCATAGCGGGTGGAGCACTGGATGGCGAAAACATTACGGGCGGGCGGGTACTGTACGAGACGCAGATGAACAGTTCCGAACGAATGACACTGGGTGTGATTGATACTGCCCGCCTATCTGGTGCCGCCACGTTCAATTACATCGCGATGGAGAATTACTGCAGTGGTGATCGCAAAGTGGTTGGTGTCAAAGTCCGTGACAGGGTTAGCAATAAGTCATTTGAAATTCGCTCTCGCGTCGTAGTCAACGCCGCCGGCCCTTGGTGTGACAGTCTGAACCAGACTGCATCATTGCACCGGCTGAACACCGGCTTTGCTCGCGGCGCTCACATCATCACCCGGCCACTACTGGGCAACTATGCAGTCGCCTTGCCTTCCACCTTCCGTGCGGACGGTGTGGCCACACGCGGGAATCGGCATATTTTCGTTATTCCCTGGCGAGGCTACTCTCTCATTGGCACGAGTTATATTGAAGCCAATGAACCCTCAGGGGAATTGGTTCCGACCAATAGCGAAATCAACCAACTGATTGAAACCGTTAACGCGTCCCTGCCACAGGCAAAGCTGAATCGCGCCGATGTACGCCAATCCTTCGCCGGCTATTACCCGTTGCAGAATCCAGCAATCCAGCGCGGGGTTTATCAGGGCACCGGTGAATACCAACTGGTTGATCACAGCGTTACCGACAATCTAGACGGACTGGTTACCGCACTGGGCGCCAAGTTCACCACCGGCCGTCGGCTCGGCGAGATGACAGCTCAGTTGGTACAAAAAAAACTCGGCCGACAAGGGTCACGCTACAACCCAACTAGAAGAGTCCGACTGGTTGGCGGTGATATCAACGATCTGGCCAAGTTCCGTAATGACTGCATTCAACAATACAGCACTCTTTGGCCAGAGCAAATCTGTCTACAACTGGTAAGCAGTTACGGGACAAGAATCGATGAGATCGCGCAGTTATGCCGTCACCGACCGGATCTGGCCGAACTGCTCGCCCGTGGGGGCGATACCATCGCCGCCCAGGTGGTATGGGCAGCACAGCACGAATCTGTCGTGCATCTTACCGATATCCTCCTGCGCCGTACCGACCTGTGTCTACTGGGTAATCCCGGGGATACGGTACTGGAACGCTGCGCCCAACTCGCTGGCGACGTGCTCAACTGGAGCGAAGAACGACGACAGGCTGAGTTAGAATCCCTGCGTATTGAACTTGGCCGAAGCATCCCGGCGGCCTAGAACCTGACCCCTCCGGCTTGAAAGTACTCCACATTGCTCCGACCCCGTTCTTTTCAGACCGGGGCTGCCACATACGGATACTCAGCATCCTGCGCGCGATAGAAACCCGTGGTGGCGCCAATATCCTATGTACCTACCCGCTTGGACGTGATGTCGGCGGAGTGAGCACGCGTCGGGCCTCTGCGGTACCTGACTATGAAAACACTGAGGCCGGCCCGCAAAAAGGCAAGCTGCGGGCTGACTTGATGCTGCTGATCCTATGCCTGCGTACGGCCTTGAAAGAAAAACCAGACCTCATACACGCCCACCTGCATGAAGGATTACTGATCGGCTGGCTGGTGAGAATACTTCTGCCATGGAGGCGCCTGGTGCTGATTGCCGATCTACAAGGTGGACTCGTGGGTGAGTTGGATGACTACGGATTCTTCTCGCGCAGGTCAATTGCGCCAGGCCTACTACGCTTTTGCTTTCGAACGCTCGAGGCATGGCTGCTAAAGCTGCCAGCGCACATTTTCTGCTCCTCCGGTAACAGCGAGCAAATTCTCCGAACAGACTACGGGATCAAGCCAAGTCGGATCACCCGACTGGACGATCGGGTGGACCTCAGTGCCTATGATCCTGCCCGAGTGTCACGATCGATTTCACCTTTTCCCGAAGATTCGTTTGTCGCTATCTATAGCGGCTCCTTGCTGCCGATCAAAGGTCTTGATGTACTTAAGGAGTTGATACTGACGGTGACCGAGCGGCGGCACGACATCTGCTTCCTTGTGCTGGGTTATCCCACAGTTGAAATGGAGGCGTTTATCGCAGAGCACCAAATCTCGGCCCAGGTTGCTCTAACAGGGCGCACCGCATTTGAATCTCTTCCCGGTTACCTGGCGCTGGCGAACGCCGGTATTGAACCGAAGCGCTCGGCTTCGGGTGAGGGCAGCGGCAAACTGCTACATTACATGGCTGCGGGCCTTGCGCTGGCAGCGTTCCCCACAGAGCACAATCTGTCTATCGCTGGCGCTGATGCTCTGGCTACAGGCAACACGCCAGCCGACCTTGCCCGACGAATTGAAATGCTGGCTGATGATCGGGCACTGTGCCGCGTTGCCGGACAGGCAAACCGTGATCAGGCACGAGCCTATTCACTGGAGGACGGCGGGGAGACTATTGTCGGTATTTACCAGGCGCTGGGCTTAACCCTCAACTAACAAAATGCCCACGAGGGCTAATAGAGATTCAACAATGCGAGTTCTGGTAACAGGCGGGACCGGATTTACCGGTAAGGCGTTGGTCAAACGACTGCGCGATGCCGGACATGAGCCGGTCGCGCTTGACTACAAGGAAGGTGTCAAGACCGATGAAATACGCCAGTGGGGCGTGAAAGTGATTATCGGCAGTGTTACCGATGCCAACATTGTCCGTGAAGCCGTGCAGGGGGTTGAGGTTATCCATCACCTGGCAGCTGCGTTCAGGGAACTGGATGTGCCTAACAATTACTATCATGAGGTTAACTTCAAAGGCACTCGCATAGTGCTCGATGCAGCCAAAGACGCCCGGGTCAAACGCTTCATCTACTGCAGCACTTGCGGGGTACACGGTAACGTCAAGAACCCGCCGGCAAATGAAGATGCGCCCATCGCTGCGGCTGACTACTATCAGCAGACCAAGTACGAAGCAGAACCCTTGGTACAACAATATGAACAATATGGTCTAAAAACAGTCATCGTCCGACCTGCTGCCATTTATGGACCGGGTGACCCCGAGCGTTTTGGGATGATCTTTCGGCGGGTTGCTAGAGGTAGTTTTCCAATATTCGGCAATGGTCAAGCCTTTTATCACCCGCTCTACATTGACAACTTTGTTGATGCACTAATGAACGTAACACAAGACGGTGTTGGCGACGGTCGAACCTACCTGATTGCCGATCACGAATATGTCACCATCGAAAACTTGGTGCAGCGAGTAGCTGGCGCTATGGATCGGAAAGTAAAAACTCCGTATTTCCCTTTCTGGCCACTGTGGCTTGCTGGACACTTTTTTGAAAAAGCCTGCAAGCCTTTCAAGATCGCCCCACCCATCTTCCCGCGCCGGGTCGACTGGTACCGGCAAAACCGGGCCTTTGATATCTCCCGGGCGCAACGAGAAATTGATTACGACCCACGTGTTGGCCTCGATGAAGGCCTGCGGGCCACGGCCCAGTGGTACCAAGAAGAAGGCTACCTGTGAGTTCCGGCAAGGCCAACCAAAATGGCGCGCTTAAGCATCAAGTCAGAGGCTCACAAATACGGCGATACTACAGCCAATGAGGTTCTGGACAACCATCATGCAAGCGGGGAACGCCGTAGTGTCACATACTGACCTTCCACGTCACTGGTTAATTTTCTGATGTGCGGCATTGCCGGAATACTGAGTCCTGACCCGGAGCATCGAGCCGCCATTGAGCGGATGACGCGGGCGCTGTATCACCGTGGACCAGATGATCAGGGTTACTACCACAACGGCAAAATTGTGCTGGGTCAGACCCGGCTCAGCATTATCGATCTTCAAACCGGCCACCAACCCATCAGTAACGAGGATGACACCGCGGTACTGGTGTGCAACGGGGAGATTTATAACAGCCCTGAATTGCGCAAAGTACTGGTTGAAAAGGGCCATCGGTTTCGCACCCGCACCGATGTCGAAGTCATACTGCATCTTTACGAGGAACATGGTGACGATTGCGTCAAGCACCTGCAGGGCATGTTCGCTTTTGCGCTGTGGGATCGGATCCGGCAAAGACTGCTGCTGGCCCGTGACCATATGGGCCAGAAACCGCTATTTTTCACGACTGGACCGGGTACCATTTTCTTCGCCTCCGAAGTCAAGGCACTGCTCGCATCGAATCTGGTACAGCCCGAGATGGAACTTGAGGGCATGTGGCACTACATGTCGCTGCGATTCATGCCAGACCAGTTTACCTTTTTCAAAAACATTCAAAAACTCCCTGCGGCCAGTCGCCTGGTTTTCGAAAACGGAGCAACTCGGATTGATCGCTATTGGGATATCGACTTCCTGGCCAAACACAGCGGCTCGGAAAAAGAAATCGAGGAAGGCCTTCACCATACTTTGCTTGAGACCGTGAAGTCTCACATGCTGAGCGATGTACCGGTCGGAGCTTTTCTTTCAGGCGGTATTGACTCCGGTATCGTCTCCGCGATGATGGCCAGCGTGCAGGAGCAGCCAGTACCGGTCTTTTCCATCGGTGTGAAGGAGCAGTCCTTCAATGAACTACCCTACGCGCGCATGGTCGCGCAGCGCTACGGTATGGAAGCGCACGAAGAGGTCGTGGAATCAAACATGATTCACAAGATTCCTACGATGATTCACCATATGGATGAACCTTCCGATCCCTTCGGCGTTGGCGTATACCTGGTTGCACAACTCGCCCGGCGCAACGTTAAAGTTGCCTTATCCGGAGATGGCGGTGATGAGAACTTCGCTGGGTACGACCGATTCGCCGGCCAGAGACTGGCGGACTATTACGCCGTGTTGCCCCGCTGGCTGCGCCAGACCGTGATGGACCGACTGATCCGCCTGATACCAGACTCTTTTCAGTACAAGACTATTGCGCAAAAAGCGCGCTGGCTCAATGAGATGTCATTGCGAGAACGTGGTGACCGTTACGCCCACAGCATGAGCTTCCTGCGCTTTACCGATGACGCCAAACGTTCTTTGTTCACCGAACAATCTCAATCCACATTCGACTCACAGGATTCACGAGAAAAAATCCTGGCACATTTCAATGCAAGCAATGTCAATGAACTGGTCGACCGCATGTTATACACCGATCTTATGACCCGCATGCCGGATCACTTGTTGGTGATCGCAGACCGTATGTGCATGGCGCACTCACTGGAAAACCGCTCTCCACTGGTCGATCACCGCCTGGTGGAGTATGCCGCTGCGATACCTGGCAATATGAAACTAAAAGGCATGAAGCTTAAGCACATCCTGCGCTCAGTATCTGCGCGCTACCTGCCGCGAGAGCTGGTGTATCGCGAAAAACAGGGTTTTGGCTTTCCCATCGCTTTGTGGTTGCGCAACGATCTTGCTCATTTTCTACGCAACCTGTTCGCTGAATCCCGTTTCGTCGAAGCTGGGATTTTTGATCGAAAAGTCATACAGACGCTGCTCGACGAGCATCTTTCAGGGAAAGTTGATCACAATTTCCGTTTGTGGATACTGCTTAATCTCGAACTATGGTACCGGATGTACTTCGAAAATACCTCGGTAGACCAAATGCACGAGATAACCAACCGGATGATGAGGCCAAGCTGAAGTGGGCGGGCACCACCAGGCGATATGGTATGAATAGTACACGACACAAAACGCATCATGCCATCACACAGGGAGGTAATTCCCTGTCCCGCTACCAGGATGTCATTGTGGGTAGGCGGTCAATCGCGACGACTCTGTATTTCGAGCTTTGCGTCTGGCTTGCTCCCGTTCCTGGCGCCATTGGTCTTTTCCTGCGCAAACTGTTTTGGCCGCGCCTGTTTGCTGCCTGCGGTACTGGCGTGGTCTTTGGCAGGGGAATAATCCTGCGTCACCCGGGGCGGGTTAGCCTAGGTCAGCGGGTGGTTGTTGGCGAGGGTACTACACTGGACGCACGATCATCATCGCCGCAGGTATCCCTTGCGATCGGCGATGATGTGATGATTGCCGACCATTGCGCCCTTTCTTGTAAAGAAGGGATGTTAAGGATCGGCAACCGTGTTGGACTGGGCACCCAGACCGTAATCCAATCAACACACCAATGCCCGACATCTATTGGCGATGACGTCATTATAGGCCCCAGTTGCTACATCGTCGGCGGAGGGAACTACCAACTTGATGACCCTGATCAATTGATACGAACCCAGGAAATCCGCTCTGACGGCGGCTGCATCATTGAAAACAATGTCTGGCTGGGTGGAAAAGTCACTGTACTTGACGGAGCAAAAATCGGGCATAGCACGGTGATTGCAGCTGGCGCGGTTGTGACTCGGGAAATACCGCCTTACTGCATCTGCGCTGGTGTTCCGGCCCGGGTTATCAAGCATAGAAAAGAGTAACTTCGCACGTGCGTACCAGGTTTTTACTCACTGCCCTTAAGATTCTTTTTTCCGGTGGCCTGCTTTACTGGCTTATCCATGATCTGGAACTGAAACAGGTTGGACTCGTGATAGCGGATGCCAACGTCGGCCTGCTGTCACTGGCTTTTATGATGTTTTTCCTGGGCTATCTGATCACTGCATTCCGCTGGCGTATGCTCCTGTCCGCACAAGGCGTGCATGCGCGCATCGGTTTTCTCGTGCAATCTTTCATGGTCGCGATATTTTTCAACAACCTGCTTCCCTCGACTATTGGTGGAGATATTGTGCGGGTCTATGACTCCTGGCGTCTGGGAAACAGCCGTTCTGGCGCTGCATCGGTAGTTATCGTTGACCGACTGATGGGTCTTTTGGCCCTGGCAAGCTACGCGTTGATTACTGTAATGACGGCAAAACAGTTGGCCGATTTGATTCCAGCACTGCCCGCTCTGGTACTGGGTGCAGCACTTGGCGTTGGTAGCTTAGCTTGGTTTGTTTTTTTCGCACCGCGGCAGCTTTATCAAAAGCTCGAGCAATGCCTCGATCGGCGGACAACTCAACCCTGGCGTATCATTGCCAAAATCGCCTCGGCATTCTCCGCGTTCAGGGGTAGGCGGGATCTTCTGGTTCGCGCATTTGGCTTATCCCTTTTACTTCAGCTTAACGTAATTGTTCACTTCATTATTGTCAGTTGGGCATTAGGGATAGATATTCCGGTACTTGCCATGTTCACAATAATCCCCCTCAGTATATTCGTGACCATGCTGCCAGTTTCCATAAACGGCATTGGCCTAAGAGAAGGTGTGTTCGTTTTCTTTTTCAGTGCGTATGGTATTGATGCTGTCGAGGCAATCGCTTTTGCCTGGATCGCACTCGGCTTTGTGATGCTGCAAGGAGTGATTGGCGGGATACTTTTTGCAGCCCGTGGAGAAAGTAAACAGCTCTCTTAACTGACCGCTGGGTTGTAGTGAAACTCACCCGGTGGGAGTGGTCGTTAAGGGCGCAGATAAACCAGCACCCTGTCCCCAGAGTCGCTCTCAAAAACCTTTTCGGGGGCATTACCCAGGGCATCCAGCACCCACGCCTCGGTTTTGGTAGCTGAGCGCGACAAACGTAATGCCACGTATGCGGCATCAGGCCAGTGGCCCTTGCGCAGTCCGTGAAGAATCTTACCCACATCCTCGACGATGAGATTGCTATCGTTATGACGCCCAGCATAGTAGGCGATGCGCCAATCGTTGCTGACGAGTGAGCCGATTTCGGTAGTATGGCTTGCGAGCCACAGGCCGGAATCTTTGATCGCCCGGGCACGAGTAACATTATCGAGGCCACTGACACATTCCCCCACACCCCAAAGCAGCAGCAACACAGCCAGAACCCGGGCTGTTGCCTTCAGACGGTGCCAGCGAATCGCACCCAACACCCATTCCAGAGCGAACGGCACTATCAACAGCACTGTGACGCTAAGCGCCAGCGGGTAACGCGCAACCAGGAACAACTTCACGATCGCGAATACCAGTAGGATCATCAGATGCATGCCCAACAGGGCGGCCCAAAGCCTATTCAGAGCTTTGTGCGGGAACCGGATTCCAGACCGTAACCCAGCGAAACCCAGCAAACCCCAGGGTACAGTCAATTGCGAAAACACTGCAGAAACCAGAATCATCAGTACGGAAAAAATAAAAAGTACCCAAGCATATTCATTTGCATACTGACCGAGAAATTCCTGGCGCAATACGGTGATCTTGTGTGCAAAGGTGGCACTGATCTGCTGCCACGCACTGACTACGACATCCAGTGGCGCACTAAAAGCTGCTAACGGACCGACCCCGGCGTTAGGCGCTAACAACCACCAACTCAACACTATCGCGAGCAAACCTGCAGACGCCGCAAGCAACAGTAGCCAGAACCAGGGCGAACCCCCAGTCGCACGTCGAGTAAAACTCAGCAACAGTGGTGTCGAGAGCAAAAATACCACTCCCTCGATACGAAATAGGCTGGCAATCGCGAACGCAGCAGCAACTAGGAGCCGGTAACGTAAGCTGGGCTCATTGACACAGCGTGCTAAATACAAGGCGGCCACCAGATAAAAGGTCAGGTAACCTGCATCACGAATAATAAAAGCACGATATTCGTTGAAAGCCGGATGCATGACCGCAACCAATACCGCAAAAACAGTTAGCCGCTGTGAGGTGCCGCCAAATGCACGCACTACCAACACGAACAACACTGACGATGCGGTAAACAACCCGGCGTTGAGCAGTTGTCCGGCCCACTGATAACTGATACCCAGTAACTTACCAAGCAGCAGCATCAACAACGAAAAAAACGGCCAGTGGTGCGAGGCAAATGCACCAGCCCAATCGCCAGAGGCCAGGAGTTCTGCCGTTCGCACATAGATAACGCCATCATTATTGATGACATCGTCGATATACAGACACCATGCCGAGGTGAGCACGCCGGAAAGAGCACATAGCGCCAGGACGCTAGTGACAAAACGCTTATCCGCCGGCTGGTCAGTCAACAACTTCATAACAGGCTATCGTCAAACATGCGGGCAGGCCCAGCTGATATAGATATAGGTTTGCGCATACCCACTCCTTCAAGGCAGCATCTTTTCGTGGGCAAACAATTCCGCGGTTGTTTCGCGATTGCGCACCACATGGTATCGCGCACCATCGACCATGACTGCTGCGGGGCGTGGCCGGGCGTTGTAATTGGAGCTCATAACCAAACCGTAGGCGCCGACAGAACGCACCGCCAGCAGATCACCCTGAGCTACCGCAAGGTGCCGACCTCGGGCAATAAAATCACCACTTTCGCAAATCGGGCCAACCACATCGCAATTCCGAACTTCACCGCTACCCGGATTCACCGCAACAACCTCGTGCCAGGCCTGGTATAGCGCCGGGCGCAATAGGTCATTCATCGCTGTATCCACGATGACGAAATCTCTGTCGGGGCCCGGCTTGATGTACTCGACCCGGGTTAACAAGACACCGGCATTACCAGCAATCGCGCGGCCTGGTTCAAGTGTCACTGCAAGCGTACAACCCCGACGCCGGAGAATCTCCAGCATCGCCTGTACATATTGGGCCGGATCCGGTGGATTTTCATCACAATAACGAATGCCGACCCCGCCGCCCAGGTCTAGATGCTGTAGGGAGATGCCAATCTCGGACAAGGCATTCACCAGATCAAGCACGCGCTCAAGTGCGTCACAAAAAGGAGTGATCTGTGTCAATTGCGAGCCAATATGGCAGGCAATCCCGGTGATACGTACCCCCTCCATGCCCGCGGCCCGCTGATAAAGGCGAAGCGCATCGGTTGCCGATACACCGAACTTGTTCTCGCGCAGGCCGGTCGCAATATATGGATGGGTTTTGGGGTCCACATCGGGGTTGATTCGAAAAGCAATCGGCGCCCTTTTGCCAAGGCCAAGTGCCACCGCATTCACACGCTCGAGTTCTGCTTCGGATTCCAGACTGAGGTTACGGACCCCGGCGCTAAGCGCCTGCTCAATTTCAGCCACTGACTTGCCGACGCCGGAAAACACGACATTACCCGGAGCGGCGCCCACAGCCAGCACGCGATCGAACTCACCACCCGAGACAATATCAAAGCCAGCGCCGAGGCGTTGCAGCACTTGCAAAACAGCCAGATTGTCATTGGCCTTTACTGCGTAACAGATATGATGCGGATAATTGCCAAAGGGTTCATCAAAGGCACGATAATGCCTTTCCAGTGTAGCCCGAGAATAAACATAGCACGGTGTACCGACGGCCTCGGCAATCGTCTCGAGCGCTACGCCCTCGGCGAACAACCGATCCTCGTGATATCCGAAATGATCCACGGCTGATGGCTAACTATCGCTGTCTTCAGATTCTTCTGACGAAGGCGTATCGGGAATATACAGCGGGCCTTTCTGGCCACAACCTGCCAGCAGTATCCCGCTGCTCAAAAGGGTAACTCCCAGCACTATCGCGACAATCGATCGCACCAGAGAAGTCAAACAAGCAGATCTCGTCAAGCGACTCATATCAACGCACTGCCAGGGCTTGTCGCGCAGCAGCAATAGCCTCGCGAACCTGTCCTGGTGCCGTGCCGCCCGTGTGGTCTCGGGATTCAACCGAGCCTTCCAGCGTGAGCACGTCAAAAACATCGGAGTCGATGTGTTCACAAATATCGCGCAACTGGTCCAACGACAGGTCTGGCAGCTCAAGTTGGCGTGATTCGGCAAGACGGACCGCCTTACCCACGGCTTCGTGGGCATCACGAAAGGCCATGCCCCGACACACCAGATAATCTGCTAGATCAGTCGCGGTGGTATGGCCGCGCTGTGCTGCCTTACGCATACGTTCACGGTCAAATTTCATATTGGGCACCATCGCGACAAGCACCTGCAAGCAGGCGTGCGCGGTATCAACACTATCAAACAACGGCTCCTTGTCCTCCTGGTTATCCCGATTGTAAGCGAGCGGCTGCCCTTTCATCAGCACCAGCAGAGATACGAGATTGCCGATCGCGCGACCGCTTTTGCCGCGAACCAGTTCGGCGACATCTGGATTCTTCTTCTGCGGCATGATGCTTGATCCCGTGCAAAAAGCGTCACCCAAATCAACGAAACAGCAACTTTGTGAAGCCCACAGCACCAACTCCTCGGCTATACGGGAAAGATGAACCCCCAACAAGGCACACGCAGAACAAAACTCGATCACAAAATCCCGATCCGATACTGAGTCCAGCGAATTGGTCGATACCGAATCGAATCCCAATGCCTGTGCGCTCATCTGCCGATCTATAGGAAAACTGGTTCCTGCGAGTGCCGCTGAGCCAAGCGGCGAAACATTAACCCGGCGGCGGCAATCGCACAGGCGCTGCCAGTCACGCTCCAGCATGGCATTCCAGGCCAGCAGGTGGTGGCCGCAGGTCACCGGTTGGGCTGTCTGCATGTGCGTCATACCCGGCATAATGCTGGTCGCTTCGCTTTCAGCCTGGGTTAGTAGAGCGCCTTGCAGCGCTGTGATGTCAGTGCAGAGCTGGTCAATGGCATCACGCACGAAAAGCCGCAGATCGGTTGCAACCTGGTCATTACGCGAGCGAGCCGTATGCAGTTTTTTTCCAGGCTCGCCTACCAGTTCAGTCAGGCGTGCCTCGATGTTCATGTGCACATCCTCGAGCTGCGAGCGCCATTCAAACCGATCCTCGTTAATCTCGAGCGTAATGGCCTCAAGCCCACTAATGATCGCTTCACAGTCGGTATCACTGATCACACCGACGGCGTTCAACATGCGTGCATGGGCCATTGATCCTGCAATGTCGTAGTGCGCCAGTCGCCGATCGAAGTGTTCGGACGCGCTAAAGGCCTCGACTGTCGCGTTGGTATCGCTGTCGAAACGACCGCGCATGAGTTTTTCAGTAACCATGATCTACGTACCGGCCCGATAAGAGCCGCGATTGCCTAGATAGCTCTGCTTGTTGGCCGCGGGTACGCCCGATCGCTCGGGTAGCCATGGCCACAGTGCTCTACTGCAGCGCCGACATGTACAGCGACAAGGCATTGATCTGGTGTGTCGAAAGCCGGTGCGCGATAGGCCCCATGATCTTGCTGGCGCGCTCGCCCGACTTGAAAACCAGCAACTGGCGTTCAAGATATTCCGACCATTGTCCGGCCACACGGGGATTGGTCGACGGAATACCATGTCCTGCGGGCCCATGACAGGCCATGCAGGCGGGGATCGCGAGCTGGGAAGAACCGCCACGATAAAGCGCTTCGCCCTCATGGGCCAGCGCTAGCTGATCATCATCGATGGCGCGAGGCGTAATAGTCTTTGAGGCATACCACGCATCAAGGTCGGCCATATCGGCAGCACTGAGCGACTGGGTCATACCCATCATAATGGGGTTAGCCCGCTGACCCGATTTGAACAAGGCCAATTGTGCGCCGATGTACCCGGGAACCTGGCCGGCCAAAGAGGGAAAGCCCGCATTAGCACTGTTGCCGTCAGCGCCGTGACAGGCGACGCATGTCTGCGCCTTGGCCTGTCCCGCCGCCGCATCGCCTGCAGCCGCTGCAACAGTCGAAAACCCAGCCACTACGGCTGCTATGATGATGAATACCAGCCGATTCATTAAACTGCTCCTTCTGTACAAGGGCCTGCCGATTGGGATGGGTGCATGCGCCAGCGCCGCCCGGCTTCCTGAGTTGAAGTCGGGATGCATACACCTTCCTGACAAGGTAAGGTCCGCAACCCGGAAAATAAAGCGTGGAATTATACCCTGTGCCTTCAAAAACCTGTGATACCGAACTGCTGCGGCGCGCTGAATACCACTGCGCCGCCCATCATCCGCGCGACTGGGTGGAAGACACGGGTGCCGAGGTCGCCTTTTCCGGACGCTCCAACGTGGGCAAGTCCAGCGCAGTCAACGCCATTACCGGACGTAAGGGTCTTGCCCGTACCAGCAAAACACCCGGGCGTACCCAGCAGATCATTTTCTTCAACCTCGATGAGACACGCCGACTGGTCGACCTGCCCGGTTACGGTTATGCCAAAGTGCCTGTGCAACTGCAGCTACACTGGGAAAAGACGGTACGGCGCTACCTCGAAGAGCGTGTTTCACTGCGCGCACTGATGTTGCCTGTCGATTGTCGCCGGGAACCGACTGCGCTCGATTGGCAACTCTTGCAATGGTGTGCAGCGAGCCAACTGCCCGTGCACGTACTACTGACCAAGAGCGATAAACTGGGACGCGGCAAAAGCCTCCAGGCGCTGCGCCAGACCCGCGAATCGCTGGCCACGATGCCGCTGGTCAGCGTGCAGCTTTTTTCCGCTACCCGCAACGTGGGTGTCACCGAAGCGCGCGAGCGTATCGTTGATCTTTTATCGGGGGAAGGTAACGGCCGCAAACCTGCCTAGCTGTGCGCTTGCGCCCAATTGGCGCCGCTACCGACATCAACCTTGAGCTCAACTGCAAGATCAGCCACCGAGCTCATCAAATGGACCACCGCATCGCTGACGCGCTGCACTTCGGATTTGGGCACTTCCAACACCAGCTCATCATGCACCTGCATGATCATGCGGGCACCGCAATCATCCTCACGCAACCAGTCGTCAACCGCCAGCATGGCCAACTTGATCAAGTCAGCTGCGGTCCCCTGCATCGGTGCGTTGATCGCGGCTCGCTCGGCTGCCTGACGCCGGACATGATTGCTTGAACTGATATCGGCGAGAAATAACCGCCGACCAAATACAGTCTCGACATAACGCTGCTCACGGACCTGTTCACGAGTCGCATCCATGAATGCGCGTACACCCGGGTAACGCTGAAAATAGCGGTCGATATATTCTTGTGCCTGGCCTCGGTCGATGCCGAGCTGGCGGCCAAGACCAAAAGCCGACATGCCATAGATCAAACCAAAATTGATCGCCTTAGCGCTACGGCGCTGGTCGTTGTCGACCTCGTCCAGGCCAACACCGAACACCTCGGCCGCAGTTGCCCGGTGCACATCCTCACCCTTATCGAAGGCAGCCATCAACCCAGCGTCGGCCGACAAGTGCGCCATGATCCGAAGTTCGATCTGCGAATAATCCGCTGCCACCAGCACCGAACCGGGGGGCGGAATGAAAGCTTCTCGAATTCGTCGACCCTCGGCTGTGCGTACCGGAATGTTCTGCAGGTTGGGGTCGCTGGATGACAGTCGGCCGGTCGCTACCGCGGCCTGGTGGTAGGAGGTATGCACCCGGCCAGTATCCGGATTCACCAACGCCGGTAGTTTTTCGGTGTAGGTAGAACGCAACTTACTCAAACCGCGATGTTCGAGTATCAACCGGGGCAGATCGTGCTTGTCGGCTAGCTCAGTGAGTACACCTTCAGCGGTCGAGGGCTGTCCTTTGGGTGTCTTGGCCAACACCGGCAACTGCAAGCGGTCGAACAGAATCTCCTGAATCTGCTTGGGGGAGGCTATATTAAACGGGCCGCCGGCTGCGACATGAGCCTGCTCCTCGAGCTCCTGTATCCGCAGCGCCAGTTCAGTGCTCTGGCGGGCCAACATGGCGCAGTCCACGAGGACGCCCGCTCGCTCTATGCGGGAAAGTACCGGTACCAGCGGCATTTCAATCCGTTCGAACAGCTCACGCTGTAAAGATTCCTGTTGCAGTCGCGGGTACAAGGTCTCATGCAGGCGCAGTGTGATATCGGCGTCTTCGGCGGCATAAGGCCCGGCCTGTTCCAGCGACACCTCGTTGAAAGACAGTTGCCCCTTACCCTTTCCGGCAACCTCTTGGTAATGGATAGTTTTGTGCCCCAGATACTTCAGCGCCAGGCTGTCCATATCGTGACGCGACCCGGTGCTGTCAAGCACGTAGGACTCAAGCATGGTGTCAAAACGAATGCCAGCGAGGCAGACTCCGTGGTTGTACAACACGGTACAGTCATACTTGAGATTCTGTCCCACCTTGTCGCGGGTCGGATCTTCCAGCAGTGGGCGCAATTGCTCAAGAACGCTCTCCGGTGAGAGCTGTGCTGGCGCATCCAGGTAATCGTGCGCTAACGGCACATACGCGGCGGCGCCTGTTTCGACAGCAAAGGATACGCCGACAATTCGCGCCTGCATTGCGTCGATCGAAGTGGTCTCGGTATCAAAAGCAAATAACGATGCCTGCTCCAGCCGCTTGATCCAAGCGGTCAGGCTGGGTTGATCTAACACGAGATCATAGTCGGTTGGTACTGTGGGGTCGGACGTATCCAGATCGTTGATCCCGCCCAGCTCTGCCAACCAGGTCTTGAACTCGAGTCGTGCGAACAGTTCACGCAACACGCCCTCGTCAGGAGGGGTGATAGTAAGTTCGGTCACCTCCTGTTCCAGTGCGACATCACACTTAATGGTGGCCAATTGCCGCGATAAATATAACTGCTCTAAAGAGGCACGCAGATTCTCCCCGACTTTGCCAGGAACACTATCAGAGTGCTCTACCAGCTTGTCGAGTGAGCCGTGCTCGCTCAGCCAACGTGCTGCGGTTTTTGGCCCAACCTTGGGCACGCCAGGAATGTTGTCCGATGTATCGCCCATCAATGCCAAAAAATCCACAATACCCTCGGGCGGTACACCGAATTTTTCTTTCACCCCATCGCGATCGTAGAGCACGTCCTTCATGCTGTCGTACATCATCACCCGGGGGCCCACCAACTGTGCCAGATCTTTATCACCGCTGATGATCAGTGTCTCCATGCCCTGTGTGGTCCCGGCGCGAGCGAGCGTACCGATCACATCATCTGCCTCGACATCCGGTACCGAGAGCAACGGCAATCCCAGAGCCCGAATAACGGTATGGATCACCTCTACCTGGGCACGCAATTCTTCCGGCATCGGTGGCCGGTTGGCCTTGTACTCACTATAAAGACGATCACGGAAAGTCTTGCCCGGGGCATCAAACACCACCACGAAGTGCGTTGTTTCATATTGGCGAAGCAAGCGGCGCAGCATGTTTACAACGCCATATACTGCGCCCGTGGCCTCCCCTTTGGAATTAACCAGATTGGGCATAGCGTGAAAGGCGCGATACAGGTAGGACGAACCGTCAACCAGTACCAGTTTTTCAAACATAGGCGATAGACCCTTGGCGTGCGACCGGGACAAAACGCACCCTCGGCTGGCCCGGTTAGTTTCAGCGCAGTATACGTCGGTCAAGTGGTATTCGGACCACTTGCGCGTCCGGTGCTTATGGGGGATGATTGTCATGACAGCACGCCAGCAAATATGAACCTATCACTAAAAGCCTTTATTCGGGTGGCGACACTCAGCGTTGTACTGTTTGGCGGGTCCGCTTCGCTGCAACGCCTGTGGGCGCAGGAGACTCCTTTGGCAAATGCCCCACCAAACACAGTTCATACCATTGAAATCGGTGAGCCGCGGCTACCACATGATCAAATACCGGCCTCTAGAGCGTATCACCTCATTGGAAATCATTCGTGAGCACGGACTGAACATGGTCATCCAGGACAGTGGTGGCGATGGCTTGTTTACCCGGTCGGACAGTGCCTTCGCGTCCGACCTGTCGATTGGGCTCTGGAAAATCGGTGATTGGCACTGAGGGCCCCGCTGACCCGGATTGCCGCCTTGGTGCTTCTCGGCAGCCTTAGCGGAAGTTGCGCACAGGCTCCGGTACAGGCACCATCAACTCACATCCGCTTCTACACCACTAATGCCAGCAACCAGTTGTCGGAGTTGTCGCTAATTCCCTACCGTGATGAGTCTGGCTGTCATAACCTGCCGCTGGCATTAAATATTCACCGGGTGGCACAGGTGGGCTTCAAGGCCTGCGCGGTCTACGCACAAGATGACTGCTCTATTGATTCGGTGCTGACCATGCGCTGGTCGGGAAAACGCTCACGTACCGATACCAACAAGAACCAGCCAACAACCGAGATGACGCCCGGCGCATTATGGCTGTTTGCCCTCGGGCGTGAGGCGGCCGTTGCTTCGTGGCACTGCACGCCGAAGGCGTAAACAGCGTCAGTGGGATGTCAACGAAAAACTACTGATCGACCTGGCGCCGTGCGATCACCATGCCCTTGAGCAGATTAAGTGCCTCACCGACCTCGAAATCCCGATCCTGCAAAAGCTCAGCCGGAGCAGTCTCATCAACGGTCTCATTGAAGGCGTCGTTTTCATTTTCCAGGTGACCGGCAAGATCAGATTCACGCATACCGCCGTGTGTTGGCCCGGGTGAAGTCGCAAGTTCCAGTTGCCGGCTAACGATATCCGGCTGGATACCGGTCGCCTGGATAGAGCGATTGTTGGGGGTGTAATAACGAGCCGTGGTCAGTTTCAGCGCTGCACCGTTTTTCATCGGCAAAATAGTCTGTACCGAGCCTTTGCCGAAGGTCTTGGTCCCCAGAATCAGGCCTCGCTGGTGATCCTGTAGAGCGCCAGCCACAATCTCTGAAGCCGAAGCCGACCCCTGGTTAACCAGCACCACCAGTGGTGCACCGTTCAACACATCGCGGCCAGTCGCGTTGAAGGTAAAAGCGGAATCCGCTGAGCGGCCCCGGGTCGAGACGATCACCCCCTCGCTCAGGAACAAGTCACTGACCTCAACCGCGCCGTTGAGCACTCCACCCGGGTTGTTGCGCAAATCCAGCACTAATCCGCTTAAGGGGCCATCGGCTTGTTCTTCAAGTCGCTCAAGCTGTCGACGCAATGAGGCGCCAGTCCCGGATTGGAACTGACTAATCCGGGTATAGGCAAAGCGCGCTTCCAGCAATTCCCCGCGCACGCTTTGCAACTGGATAATGGCGCGCTTGACGGTCACATCGAATGGCGTCTCAACTCCCTCGCGGAGGATGGTCAGTATGATTGCACTGCCCGGCTCACCGCGCATGCGTTCCACCGCCTGGTCCAGGGCTTGGCCTTTAACGGTATTCCCATCGAGACGAATGATCAGGTCGCCGCTACGAATCCCCGCCTCCTCGGCTGGGGTTCCATCCATCGGGGCTACCACCCGGATTACCCCGCCCTCCAGCGTGACCTCCAAGCCCAGGCCCCCGAACTCCCCACGGGTATCGATGTTGATTTCTCTAAATGAGCTCGGATCAAGATAAGACGAATGCGGATCGAGCCCGCCGAGCATGCCACGCACGGCATCGCGCAACAGCGTCTCGTCATCCATAGACTCGACATAATCCGCCTTAATCATGCTGAAAATCTCGGCAAAAAGACGGAGATCCTCAATTGGCAACTCAGCTTGGACCGGCTGGTCAGCAGCGCCAGCAAGGTGTACCGGTGCGAAAAATAGCGTGGCTAAAAGGGTAAAGACAAAAACCGATCGGGTGGTTTGGTGCATAGATTTTCGCGACAGCGCTGGTATATAAGC
Organism: Gammaproteobacteria bacterium; assembly: GCA_963580215.1. Classification (GTDB taxonomy): domain Bacteria; phylum Pseudomonadota; class Gammaproteobacteria; order Arenicellales; family UBA868; genus UBA868. The sequence continues at coordinate 73,499 of CAUZJT010000002.1, read as the reverse complement.
AGGGTTGGCAAACTTAAGAACAGGCAGTATAACGCTCGCCTGTGACTGCTGGGTGACGGCGTTAGGGGTAATCAGCGCCCGGAAAACCCGCTTGCCAAGCGCTGCAGCTGGCACAAAAAATTACATAATTAGCGTATAATGTTAATTGAATATTCTAACATTTAGGCCTACGCCTCATGGCAATTGCTACAAATCAAAACGAGCATTTTGACGACGGGGCAAACCCGGCGGAACTCTTCCTTGCCAGCGAGACTGACATATACAACGCCGCCCGATCACTGAAAGCCATGGGACATCCGTTGCGACTGAAGATTCTGTGTATCCTCGCAAGCGTCAAGGAAACCAGCGTACAGGATCTGGTCGAACTCGTCGGCACGTCTCAGAGCAACATCTCCCAGCATTTGTCGATCCTGCGTGACAAGGATATCCTCGCGTCGCGCAAAGATGCCAATAAGGTTTTTTACCGGATCGGTGACGACAATATCCTGACGCTGATGGCGACCATGCGCGACGCCTTCTGCAGCTCCCATAACTGAAGCACTACATCAGTGGTGCCCCGCAGCCGGCTGCGAAGCGCGGTTGCTGTAGACTACCGCTCCTTCTAAGCCTCTACTGACCAGCCATGGATTTTGATTTTATCGCCAGTAATTGGCACCTTTTTACGGCGCTGATTGTCATCTCTACGCTGATTGGAATTGATACCATGCGCCGAGGTGGCGCTGGCGCCAACCAGGTCAGTGCGGTACAACTGCCGCAGCTCATCAATCAGGAAAACGCAGTGGTGGTGGATGTCTGCCAACCCGAAGAGTTTGGCAAAGGGCACATCCCGGCGGCTATCAACATACCGGTTGACCAAATCAAAGAACAGTTGGGTCAATTAGAAAAATTCCGCAAAAAAGGCCGACCCATCGTGCTGTCCTGCCGCAGCGGCCAACGCGCCAGTCGAGCAGCTGCTGTGCTTCGCAAGAACGAGTTCGAACGGGTCTACACACTGAGCGGCGGACTGGCGGCATGGGAAAAAGAAAACCTGCCTTTGGAACGCTGACACCGCACCTGGAAATCAACCCATGGCCGATACTGCCGCAGAAGCTGCCAAATCAATATTCCATCTACACCAGGTTTTCGTCAAGGATGCTTCCTTCGAATCACCGTGCAGCCCGGACGTTTTCACCTGGAAAGACTATCGGCCCGAGACCGAAGTTGATCTCAAGGCCCAGCACCATGAAATCGATGCCAAAGAGCATATTCATGAAGTCATCCTCAAGGGTACGGTCACTGCGCGTCATGAAGAACAGGTCGTATTCCTAGCCGAGGTTCAGCAGGCAGGCGTCTTTACCGTGCAGGGCTCCAACCCGGAGATGCAAGAAATGATGCTGGAAGCCGCCTGTCCAAACGTGTTGTTCCCGTTTATGCGTGAAACTATTGCCGGGCTGATCTCCAAGGGTGGCTTTCCCCAGTTCCTGATGGGCCCAGTCAACTTCGATGCCATGTACCTGCAAAAGAAAGAACAGGCAGCACAAGCTGTTAAGGACGACGGCGCCGAAGCGCCTGCAGTGAACGACTGATCCTACAACCCTGTCGGCGCCTGCCTAGCAGGCCACCCGCCCCTTGAAACCATTCCCAGCAACTCCGATCGGCATTCTTGGAGCCGGCTCCTGGGGTACCGCCCTGGCGCTATTGGCAGCGCGCTGCCAACGCCCGGTATTGCTATGGAGCAATGAATCAGGCCACGCCGAAATGATGGCCCAAACTCGGGCCAACGAAGCCTACCTTCCTGGTATATCCCTTCCTGAAAACATTACTCCGGTTGAACATCTGGAAATGGTTATCGACCAGACCCACGAGTTAGTGCTGGCTATACCAAGCCATGCTTTTCGCTCTGTGTTAAAAGACCTGAAGCCCCGCCTTGCATCGACGCAGACCAAGGCCAGCCTGTGCTGGGGTACTAAAGGATTTGAGCCCGACAGCGCACTGCTGCTAAGCGATGTATTTGAAACTGTTATGGGTGAGGATGCTTTTCCGGCTGTAGTCTCCGGGCCTAGTTTCGCCGGGGAAGTGGCGCGAGGGCTGCCCACGGCCCTGACCGTCGCGGCGATAGATAGCGACCACGCGGCGCGGGTCGCCACATGGTTTCGTGATGGACGTACCCGGGTCTACACCAGTACTGACATTCGCGGTGTACAGTTGGGCGGTGCTATTAAAAACGTGATGGCGATCGCCGCAGGCATCAGTGACGGACTGGGCTTTGGTGCCAATGCCCGTGCGGCCCTGATTACCCGGGGCCTGACTGAGATGAGCCGCCTCGGCGAAGCGCTCGGTGGGCAAGCAGATACTTTTATGGGACTGACCGGTATGGGCGACCTGATTCTGACCTGTACTGACGACCAATCGCGTAATCGGCGGGTCGGCCTTGCGGTTGGTCAAGGCCAGAATATCACACAGGCGCTGCAAGCCATTGGCCAGGAAGCCGAAGGCGTCAACACCACCCGCGAACTTCACCGAAAAAGCGGTGAACTGAAGGTGGAAATGCCCATCAGTGAGCAGGTCTACCGGGTACTATTCGACGGGCTCGACCCGGCGCAAGCCGTCACTACCCTGCTGTCACGCGAACCGCGCGCTGAACATAATTAGTCGGAGCGCTTTTTGGCCAACAGCGAAGTCATGATGGCTTCAAGCGCTGCCGGTTTAATGTCGAGACGCTCAAGGTCGTTACACTCGCAAACACTGTCAGATTGAAGCGAGTCGTAATTGTCCAAGGTAAAGAGCGGACCTGGCAGATGCTGCAATACCCGACCCTGCAACTTCGCCAGCCAGTTCGGCAACCCCACGATCAACCGGGGAAGGCCCAGTGCCCCGGCGGTGAATCGGATCAATTCGCGAAAAGAATAGGCCCTGGGCCCGCACAAATTATAGGCCTCGCGTAACCCGGGTTGGGTTGGTTGGTTGATCACGGCAGAAAACGCCCCTGCCACATTGTCGATCCAGACTGGAGCAAAGCGTGCGTTAGGGCATACCAGTGGAAATACGGGCATCCATCGAAGCATCTTGGCGAACTGGCCAAAAAAGTTATCGCCTTCACCGAAAATAATCGATGGGCGAAAAATGATGACCGCCAGTTGCTGCGGCGCCTCGCGCGCCATCATCTCGCCCCGGGCTTTGGAGCGCAAGTAAGCGCTCGGCGGCTCGTTCATATCTGCACGCAGTGCACTCATTTGCAGGTAGCGGGCAACACCTGCTTTTGTACAGGCTTGAACCAGTCGGGCGGGCAGTTCGGCGTGCACAACATCAAAAGACTGTTGGCCACACTGATGCAAAATACCGGCCAGATTAATCAGCGTGGTGATGCCCGAAAGCGCCTCGGTTAAAGCCGCTGTCGATTGCGGATCGACCTGCACGACACGTATTGGCATCTGGTCGATCGATAGATTGACCGGCGCCTGTCGAGTCAACACCGTAACGCGGTGACCATCAGTGCGCAGGCGATGCACTAAGTGCCGGCCAACAAAGCCACTGCCACCGATAATCGCCACATGCTCGATACCTTTACTGGGATTATTCATATCATTTCAGTTCTGGGCTTGCAAAGGCGCGATGCACTTCGGGCCATTATTGGCCGGACTGTTAACGATACGGCTCACCGGGATCACGGATAGTTCTTTTTCATAAGGTCTCAGCATCGCTTCGACCATACCTGAAGACTGTGATGATCCATCGAGCCACTGCTGATGGTGCTCACAATCCAGAATCACCGGCATACGCGGATGAATATCATTGCAGCGGCTGCTGGCCTGGGTTGTGACGATGCAAAACGTTTCCAGCGGTTCAGCCGTAAAACGCGTGTTGCATGCCCACAGCCCTGCCATCACAAATGGTATGCCACCCTCAAGCGCCAGGCGATAAGGCTGTTTTGAGCCGTCTGGGCGTAACTGCCACTCGTAGTAACCATCGCACAGGACCAGGCAACGACTAACTTTGAAAGTATCTCGAAACATCGGCTTTTGCGCGATCGTCTCAGCACGGGCATTGATGGGCCGGGCCATTTTGGGAGTCTTGACCCAGGCCGGCACCAGACCCCAATGCAACGCGCGAACCACAGGCCCGGACTCAGAACCACACACGACCAAGGCCTGCTGCGAAGGTGCAATATTGTAGCTCGGCGGCGCCGGGTCGGCCCCATCCAGTACCAGGCCGTCGACAACCTCGACAAAGTCCGCCACTGGTCGGTGTCGGTCAAAGCGCCCGCACAAGGAAAAACCTCCGGTCGATATACCTGGGGTGTTTTATCGTTGTATAGGTCATGGGTCTGATTCGTTTAGGTACACACAAAAGAACCCGGCATGTTACGGTAAAGCCGATAATCTGCAATTACTACCAGGTACCATTGTGATATCAACGGTGGTACATATTACGCAAAAACGCCGCGGCCACAATGGCAACCGGATATCATTGTGATTCTGAACCAAGAACCAACACAAATTTTCTGACTATGAGAAGACTTTCGCTCCTCCTATCTGTTCTCGCATTCGTTTTCCTAGCCGGCTGCACCAGCGTGGGTGGCTATATCAGCAGCAACCATATTGAAGGTTGTGATCAGGCAGATATCATGATAGCCGACTACAAATCCACTTGGACTGGTGACACTTGGACCGCGGCCTGTGGCGGAAAATCTTATTCGTGTAAAAAATTTGGCTCCGCCTTGTTTCAATCCTGCGAGGAAATGGAATAGCAGGGTTGTCCGAGTTAACTGGGGCACTCCCTTCGTTGGTCGCCTTTAATGCGCGTTACGCTTAAGAGCATGCCCCACCTTCCTGCCACCCATCGACGATGGCATGTTATGTGTCTGAGCTTGCAACAACGCCTTGCTTGGCTTTCTAATTGCGTTAGAACGGAACCCCTTAGCATATGAGCCATTACGAAAACTATTCACGCACCAGCGCGACTTACGACCGAACACGACAAGCGCAGGGCGTCGAGTTCATCCGTCGTCTGCTGTCACACAACCCGCTGCCGTTGAACGAACAGATCCTGGTTGATGCTGGCTGTGGGACAGGTCAGTACAGCGCGGCACTAATCGATTCTGTACAGCGCATTCAGGCAATCGATCTAAACCCTGGGATGCTGACTGTCGCGGGTAATAAATTACAAGCACAGATTGCAGCGGACAATATCGAATTGCACCAGGGCTCTATTGATGAGCTGCCGATCGATGATGAAAGCGCTGACGCGATCATGGTTAACCAGGTACTCCACCACCTGGCGGATGACGCCACTGCTGGCTGGCCTGCACATCAACGGGTTTTTGCCGAATTCGCCCGGGTACTGAAACCCGGTGGTGTGGCCGTCATCAACAGCTGCAGTCATGCCCAGCTTGAACAGGGGTTCTGGTTTTACCACCTTATTCCAGACGCGGTCGACCGCGTCCAACAACGAACCGCTGACCTGGATGTACTCGGGTCTTTACTGCAACAAAGTGGCTTTAGCGAGGTAGGTCACGAAACCGCAACGGACATTATTATGCAGGGGGACGCGTACTTTGATGCAGACCGGGTCCTCGATCCACAATGGCGTGATGGCGATTCGATCTGGGCTCTGGCAACACCGGCCGAACAGGAAAACGCGCTGCAAAAAGTGCGAACACTTGTAGATCAAGGCGAGTTGCACCGCTTCATGCGCCGCCACGACGAGACGCGTCTACACAGCGGTCAACTGAGCTTCACCTGGGCAGTCTTGGCCTAGTCATATACTCACATTACCGACCTTGTATTACCCAGCGCCGGCCCCCATTTCCAAACGATCAACATTTCGTGATTTGTACTTTTATACAAACTTTGCGTAAACGCCGTCCCTTAAGGTAATACGTGCCATTTATTGAGAACCCGAACCAGTTCAGAAGTGAGTTGCGCGTTCCTCGTAAAGATCACTCACAACAGCGGTTAAAATGTGGGGTCTTGGTGCCCCGGCCCTTTCTCTATGTCCCGAATTCTTCGTTTCATTCTGCCCATAATGCTTCTGGGCGTCGGCATTGCAGTTTTCCTGGCGCTGAAATCTTCCCGCCCGGTCGACCAACCGCTAAACCCGACCGAACGCAGCTGGCCAGTAGAAGCTATCACCGTACAGCGCCAACCCCTGGGCCCTACGGTACGCCTTTACGGACGTATCGAATCGCCACATGAATCCCAGGTGCGCTGCGCCTTGTCAACCGATGTACAGCAAGTGTGGGCTCTGGTAGGACAGAACGTCAGCAAAGGCGAGAAGTTGTTGCGGCTGGATGATCTGGATGTGAAGTTGACGTTGGCACAAAGAGAAGCCGAACTCACCGAGATCGAAGCGCAGATTCAAAGTGAGAACACCCGGTATCAAGCTGATCGCGCGGCTCTAGAGCAGGAAACAAAACTGCTGGCATTGGTGCAAAGCTCCCTGGAGCGGGCCGAACGACTGGCACAGACTCAGGTTGGCTCCCAGGCCAACGTGGACGATGCCAGCCAAGCCGTTACGCGCCAGCAGCTCAGCCTCACTAGTCGGCGTCGCGCTATTACCGACCACCCGTCGCGGCTCACGCAATTGCAAGCCCGTCGCCTACGGGCCGCAGCGTTGCGTGATCAGGTACTACGGAACCTCGAGCGCGCACACATCGCCGCCCCCTTTGATGGCCGGATCACGGCAGTGCATGTATCACCCGGCGATCGGGTACACCCCGGAGACCGGTTAGTGGATCTGTTTGATACCGCCTACACCGAAATCCGGGCACAGGTTCCCAACCGTCACCTGCCCGTGATCCGTCAGAGCCTGCGTGAGGGTATGCCGATCACTGCTACTGCAACACTCGATGGCACCCCGATCAAACTAACGCTGACGCGTCTTTCCGGAAAAATTGAGGCCGGTGAAGGTGGGGTCGATGCTTTTTTTGATTTTCAAGGTGAGCGCCCACCATTGGAACTTGGCCGCACGATACCGGTACTGGTCTCGTTACCAGCACAGCCGGGCGTCTTCGCCCTACCGGCAACAGCGGTATATGGCGCCGATACGGTGTACCACATTAACAACGATCGCCTCATCCGGGTGAGCGTTGAGCACGTCGGTGAATACCGCAACGGCGAATGGGGTAGCTGGAGTCTGTTTCGCAGTACTGCCCTGCAGGATGGCGATATAGTCCTCACCAGCCAGTTGCCGAACGCCGTGGAAGGATTGAAGATCGAGATCATCTCCACTCGTGACTGAAACGCCGGCGTGAATCAGACTTTGCTCAGCACCCTTGCCCGTCACCCAGTAGCAGCAAACCTGCTGATGGTGATGATGATGATCTCCGGCCTGTGGGGCATATCAAAGCTCAATACCCAGTTCTTTCCCAGTTTTGATATAGATTTTGTCTCGGTTAGGGTGTCCTGGCCCGGGGCCAGCGCTGAAGATATCGAAACTCTGGTTACCGAACCGCTGGAACGCGAACTCAAAGGCGTAGACCGGGTCAAAGAGCTGAGTTCAATATCGGTCGATGGGCGCTCGGTAGTGATGCTGGAATTTCGCGAGAACACCGACATGGGGCCCGCGTTGGACCAGGTCAAAGAGCGGGTTGACCTGGTGCGCAACCTACCTGAGGGTGCCGATACTCCGGAGATTACAAGGGTCATTAACTACGAGATGGTGGCCAGCCTGCTGGTGACCGGCCCAAACGATCCACGCGGCCTACGCAGCCTGGTGCACCGCTTCGAACGAGAGCTACTGGAGCGTGGCATTTCTAACATTCGTATTTTTGGGCTGCCTGAGGAGGAAATCGCCATCCAGGTGTCTCCCGGTACGCTACGTGAACTTGGCCTGTCACTGGAAGACATCAGCCGGCGTATCGGCGCCACTTCACGCGACCTGCCGGTCGGTATCATCGGTCGGGGCGAGTCTGCCCGCCAGTTGCGTTTCAAAGACCAACGACGACGGGAGCTAGCCTTCGCCAGCCTGCCAATAGTAGTGGCACAAGATGGCCGCCTGCTGACCCTGGGCGATATTGCTACCATCAACCGTCGACCCAAAAGCTCACAAACCGAGGTGAGTTTTCGCGGCAACCCCGCGGTGGAATTACGCCTGTCGCGCGCCCGCGAAGCCGATAGCCTGGAATCGGCACAAATCCTGCGTGACTGGGTAAAAGAGATTCGGCCCACTTTGCCCCCCGGTATTGGCCTGCACCTGTATGACGAGCGCTGGGAATACATTCAGGACCGTATCCAGTTGCTACTGAAAAACGGCATTGGTGGACTTATCCTGGTGATTCTGATCCTGTACTTTTTTCTCAACGCGCCCGCGGCTGGCTGGGTCACGGTGGGTATCCCCACCTCGTTCCTGGCAGCGCTAGGGGTGCTGTACCTGTATGGCGGCTCGATCAACATGATCAGCCTGTTTGGCTTGATCATGACCCTGGGGATCATCGTCGATGATGCCATTGTGGTCGGCGAAGATGCCGTGACCCATTTTGAACGCGGTGACGGTGCGCTGAGCTCCGTCGAACAGGGTGCGCGGCGGATGCTGGCGCCGGTAATATCCTCCTCGCTGACCACTATCGCAGCCTTCATGCCGCTGCTGCTGATCGGCGGAATTATCGGCTCAATATTACGAACCATTCCAATCGTGGTGGTCTGCGTGATCATCGCGTCACTGATCGAATCCTTTTTGGTGCTGCCAGGCCACCTGCGCGCCACCTTTACACGCATGGGCCGTTACCAGCCCACCGGGCTACGCAAGACGCTGGACGAGGGTTTTGCGCGTTTTCGAGAGCGCCGTTTTCGCCCCTTGGTCCAGGCCAGTGTTCGTCACCGCTGGGTGACTGTAGCTTTGTCAATTGCGATATTGATGGGCAGTTTCGGGTGGGTGGCTGGTGGCCGAATCGCCTTCAATTTCTTCCCCATGGCGGAAGGCCCAGTGTTGTTTGCCAACGTGGATTTTGTTTCAGGCACCCCACAAAGCGATGTCGCCGACTACCTGGCTCAGATCGAGCAAGCTGTGTGGGATACCGACGCTCACTTCGGTGGTGGGCTGCTCAAGACTGCAATCTCGCGCAAAGGCCTGGGCGAGAGTGGCGACTATGAACGGCGCAGCAGCGACAACATAGGCTCGGTGCTGGTGGAACTGACCAAACCGGATGAACGTGCTGTACGCAACCGGGAATTTATCAAGGAGTGGCTTTCGCGCATCCCCTCGGTATCAGGTCTTGAGAACCTGTCGATCAAGGAGCCTACCGCCGGCCCGCCAGGCCAGGATCTAGAAATTCGCATTGCCGGAAACACTCTGGGCACGGTCAAAGCGGCGGCGATCGACCTCAAGAACATACTCACCGAGATCAGCGGCGTATCCGGTATTGAAGACAATATGCCGTACGGCCGTGAGCAGTTGATTTTGCAACTGACCCCAACCGGCGAAGCATTGGGGCTTTCGGTCGAGAACCTTGGCCACCAGTTGCGGGCGGGGTACGAGGGCCGTCTGGTACAGGTAATGGCCGATGACGGCGACGAGGTTGAGGTACGGGTCGTGCTGCCCGACAGCGAGCGCGACCGCATCAACAGCCTGGAGGAATTTGAAGTCATGCTGCCTGGTGGTGGTGCAGTACCTTTTGCCAACGTAGTCAAAGTGACCACCCGGCGTGGCTTTGACTCGATCCGCCACGTCGAGGGCAAATTGGCACTTACCGTCACCGGTGATGTGGATGACGCTGTCAACAACGACAACCGGATCATCGCTAACTTAAAGGCGAACACTCTGCCTGAGCTGGAGCGTCTCCACGGGGTACGCTTTTCGTTCGAGGGTCGCCAGGCTGATCAGCGTGAAACCCTGGCTGATATGCAACGCGGTGCGATGCTCGCACTGGTGCTGATCTATCTGGTGCTGGCCTGGGTGTTTGGCTCCTATGGCTGGCCACTGCTGGTGATGATGATTATTCCCTTCGGCCTGGTTGGTGCGATCTGGGGCCATGTGCTGATGGGAATCGATCTGACGCTGCTGTCGATGTTCGGTTTTTTTGGGCTGGCCGGCATCGTGGTCAACGACTCAATCATTCTGGTGATGTTTTACAAACAGTTGCGCCAGCAGGGGGTAGAAGCCCAGGCCGCGATTATTGAAGCCGCCAGCCAGCGCTTTCGCGCCGTGCTGCTGACCTCACTCACCACCATTGCCGGCCTGACACCGCTGCTATTCGAGACCTCGCTACAGGCGCAGTTTCTGATACCGATGGCGACCTCTATCGCCTTCGGTCTGGCTTTTGCCACACTGCTGGTGCTATGTCTGGTGCCGGCTCTGCTGATGATTTACGAAAACTCGATCTTTGCACGCCGCAGGCGAGCACAAACGTTACCCTTGGAGACTCAATCAGAGAGTTCAAGCCAGAGCGGTTGATGATCGGAACCGGGCGCATCGGTATCCACCCAGCACTTTTCAATCCGGTCGCGCAGTCCGGCGCTGACAAAGCCGTAATCCAGTCGCTCGGGCTCGCCCTCAACATCAGAAGTATGTCCGGCTGCTGAGTCACCCCCGGCAACTATCCAAGCGTCTACAAAGCCCAGGGGATGGGTCACCCGCCCACCATAGGGTGACATCGGCCCCACCAGCGACTCGTACTCAGGCGCATCAGGCGTGCAATTGAAATCACCAAGCAAAATCGCGTGAGGCGATACCTCACCATCCATCAGCCCGTCAGCCCAGTAATTGCCACCATCGCGCAAAGGGTTCACTTCGATCGCTCCGCACACCGGTAACCCCTCAAGCGCAGCATCACGATTAATGCGCAACAATTCACGCACCTGGGGCATCCGAGTGACGGAACACAGGTGTGTTAAGTGTGTACTAAAAAAGCGGATTGTCGTGCCGGCAAAATCGGCTGCGCACTCAAGGGCCGAGCGCTGAATACTGAGCGGGCCGATACTGGCGCTCTTAGGCAGTAAATGGTGGCGGCAATACTGGATCGGTTCGCGGCTCAACAACAGGTTGCCGAACTGGCGACGTATCGGTCGACCATCGGGCCCTGCACGACCACTCGTCTGATCCACTCCAGGACCAAACGCATAGTCATAACCCGGGAAAGACTCGGCCAATGATGCAACCTGATCACTCATTCCTGAGCGATCCCAGAAACGATCGACTTCCTGCAGGGCAATGACATCTGCACCGCGTACCGCATCGACGATCCGGTTTATATCAACCTTGCCGTCATGGCCTTGTCCGAACTGGATATTGTAGGTAACTATTTTAATCATGCTTATATTGTAGAGTTTACGGTCATTTAGTTACTGATACTGACTATCTACTGACTCCAAAAATTCTTTCTTCTATGACAGTCGTTCACCCGCCATGGTCGCGCGGTGCACGATACGACGGAATCCTGGTTCTCCCTTACGAGCCTGAAAATCATCATCAATCGCGCAATGCATTGTCACACGGTTATCCCACAGCCCCAGTGTATTGTTCTCCCAATGGACCCGACATGTGAACTCCGGCCTTTCAGCGTGAGAGAACAGAAAATCCAGCAAAGGCATGCTCTCCTCGATTGTCATGCCCTCGAAGTGCCGGGTGTATGGTCGATTAATGAACAGCGCCTTGCGCCCGGTTTTAGGATGGGTCCGCACCACGGGGTGGACTGCCGTATCACCGACTACGGCCTTGGATTTCATTGCTTTGTACTCGTCCGAATAATCAAAGCCATGCGAAGAATGGATCGCCTGTAGGCCGTCCAACATTTTCTTCATGCCCTCAGAAAGTGTCTCATAGGCCAAATACATGCTGGCGAAGCCAGTATCACCGCCAAAATCAGGAACTTCTCGGGCATAAAGCGCGGCACCAATGGAAGGTTTCTGCTTGAACGTCACATCGGTATGCCAAGGTCCGCCCCAATTCTTGTACTCGTCGGGCTCCTTTACGATCGCGATAATTTCGGGAACGTTTTCGATGCTCTCCACGTAGGGATGGTCTTCCAGCGCAAAAAACCGCGCCGTGAAATCGCGATGCTGGATTGGCGTAAGATCCTGGTTGCGGAAGTAGATCACGAGATGGTCGAGCCATGCTTGATGAATGGTGTCGAACGCTTGGTCTGACACCCCCTCCGACAGGTTAATGCCGACGATCTCGGCACCCAGCGCTCCTGTCAACCGCCGTACTTCAAGTCTATTGTTCATACATTTGATCTCCAACAGCTTCGCACATTTATATATAAGAGTCTGGAAAGTTATTTTTCCCCGATCCGCTATGTGGACACAATATATATATAACGTAAAGAAACAAAATCGGCTTACCCAGTGCCGATTGAGACAACCTTATTTGGCCCGTTCGGTGATCTTGAGTGAACAGCAACCATCCTCTCCGGGTTGCCAGGTCCGGATCTTTAGTTCAAAACCTGCGTCATCCATAGTTCCAACATCCATCGCGGACGCACAATAGAGTAACAGGCCCAACTCGCGCTCAGTCACACCTGCACTCTGCCATGCTTCTTTTAGAGGACACTTACGCATTTTAAGTTTAAGGGATTTGGCGTCACACCGAACTTCCTGCGGGTCGAACATTACGCCACCGTCAGGTAAATAGGCGAAAGCATCGCATAAACCTCGAAAATTCCGTGGCACGAATATTTTTAGTGACTTTCCGAACGCTCTCCCGCGTGTTTCAATTGCCGCGCGAAGAATGTCTATCGCTTCTTGCTCGCCATGCCGATGACGAATCTCACGGAAAATATCAAGATAGATGAGTGCACGTTCTTTATTGGCATCATGAAGCGTATTTTGTAGGCCATGAGTATTCATATCAGATTATCCGTTTTCTTAGGTTGAGCATTCCCAACTCCTGACGTGGCAGAGTCGTACCAATAAAGATTAGTCGCTCTTGCTGTACAGCAAGAAAAGCTAACAAATTTACCCATACTTAATAGTAGTGTTTCTCGGGTTCTGACCCTCTTTGCCTGTCTTGCATTCCCCGGATGCAAATGTGTTGCGCGCTTTTGAGGACGAAGAAACGATTGGGCTATAGGGCATCGCGAACCCGCTTCCATTGCGTAACAATTCGAACACCAGTGCGAGCAAAAGATCGAAATGGCATTGTCTTGAAAACAAGTTTATTCCATGCAGTTGCACTTCCCGGACTTTCAAGGATCTGATGGGCGACTTTGTATCCCGTGTAAAACCAACATAGCCCGACCAGTCATGGGAAATTCCAACACCTGCTAACTCAGGAAATATCTCAAGCATATGGCGGTATAGATGAAAAAAATCCTGTGGGCGTGTCGTGTCTGCTCGCCCTGCAAGTCGCCCCCCCATGAGAATCCGTAATCCGTCTGCGCTTGATTGGTAATAATGATGCACACGCCGCGTATCGCCAAAGACTCGTTTCTTTGGCATAAGACGCGTCATAAGATCTGGCGATAGTTCCATTGTGGCGATGATTGCCGAGGCAACTGGGACAACTCGACGATAGAAATACGGGATTGAACGATCGCTGTACCCGTTGGTTGCAATCAAAACCTTATCAGCAGATAACACGCCACGGGCCGATGTTATCTACAATTTTTGACCCTTTTCTTGAACATCTTTTACCCTAGCATGTGAGAAAACACGAACACCTGCGCTCTCTGTCCGATCAAGAAGGCTGGAGTGGTAAAGAGCGGGATGCAAAGATGCATCCCCGAGAAGTACTGCACCACCGTAATACAGGCCGGTGCCTATCTCTCAACCCAGTTCTGCCTGGGGTACCATATATAACTCGACACCGGCAAAAGTGTGAAGGTCGTCCATGTCGCGTGCGAGATTATCGTAATGCTTCGGCCGGGATGCGCCACGAAATCGGCCAGTCTCTCGGTAATGACACTGGATATCTTCGGCGCCAACCATGGCTTTGATGTATGAAAGCGCCGATATGCCTTCTTGCAACAGGGCCTGAGCTTGGTCCTTACCATACAACTCGATGAGTTGAGCAACTGTAAAACGTTGATTGCCGCTACCCACTTGACCGCCGTTGCGGCTGCTAGCGCCATAGCCAACTGTATCCGCCTCCAAAACAACTACATCACGACCGGCTCGGGCCAGTTGAAGTGCGGCGACTAGGCCGGTAAAACCGGAACCCACAATGGCAATTTCTGATCGCTTGGGTAAATTCTTCTTGGTTCGAGTTTCACGTGGTGCCCACTCCCACCACCACGGAGTGAATCTGGTATCACGAAACAGATCGAGGCTCATTCTTGCTCCCTTGGCTGCGCAGAATCAGTTCAGGGGTGATTGTCACAGTGCGCGAGAGGTCACTTTCTTTTTGAGCCAGAGATTTCCCGTGGAGTGATCAATCCTCATCGAGCAGAACTATATACTTTTAAAGTGATGGGTGTTTAACGCGATACACATCTGGAGTGATCGAAAATCCTGGCAACTTTTCACCATAAGCGCGACGAGTTCCTGTGCTTACAAAGCCAATCTTCTCGAGCACTCTCCTGGAACTATTATTTTGAGACTCAATCACGGCCACGACTTCCTTAAGGGAAGTATCCTCAAAAGCAAATCGCAATAAGCGTTCGCCCGCCTCTGTTGCAAAGCCCTTTCCCCATGCAGCCCGTTTGAGAAAATAGCCGATCTCTATCTCGCCGTCGGGTAACTGGTTTTCGAGTACTTGTTCCCAATCTGTATCATCCTGGTCTATTGGCAGAGGCAACAATGCCATGCTGCCCAGAGCCTCACCGCTCGCTCGATCACAGATGCACCACACGCCAACACAACCCTTTCCACCACGGCGTATGTACAACGCCATTTCTGCGTTGATTTTCTCTTCAGAGATAGGGCCCCCGGCATATTTCATGATCTGATGATCGGTGAACATCTCTATGACCAGGCCCACATCGCTCATCAAAAGAGGTCGCAAGGCCAGCCGCTTTGTAGTTAATTGAAGGTTCACGATGATTGCCTGTTAGTTGTTCTCAAAAGTAATTGCCTCGTACGTAGCTTTCAGGATGAGTCTGCGCCACCCATTCTTGTATTTTGGGGTGTGTGTCTACTGCCAGGCAGACTCTGGAGATCCTCGGAAATCCTTTGATGAGATCTATCGGAATACCATCTAAGAGCTCGCATGGCCGCTTTTCGCAACCCGTTGAAATTGTTCCCCATCAATAAATTTTGCAAAGTCTGTGCCTGCAACAAAAAGGGCGATTGTTCTACTTCTGCACTCGACATGATGAAGGCCCACACGAACAAGTCGTCTCCATCGCAAATACTGCGGCTGTCAATGGTTCAGACCTGGGTGATGGTATTGCTATCTTTACCCAGGTTCATAGTCACAGCATCACCCCAAATGAGGTTTATGCTCATGCTGGTGTCTTGGGTCAGGGCGATGTTGGCCGAATTGGCGTGGAAAGTGAGGGTGTTCTCCAGAAATACCAGATTCCATGCTGAGGTAGTTGTTAACCATCTCTCCCGAAATATTCCCCTTCGCAATTACTGGACGTTCAAAATTCCCAACTATGCTGTTTTCACTTAAGCAGCGACAAAGACTCAAGTTGTTTGAATTGGAAGTTCGTCATACTGCCAGGCTTCAAAACCACCGACTATGTGATGCACCCGAGAAAAGCCCTGCTCCACGAAAAAAGATGCAGCAGAGTTGCTAGAAATTCCGTGATAACAATAAATGATAAGCGCCGTTTCTTTGTCCGTATTTTCGATAAATGGTTCTACCGATGCATTATCTAATTGAATAGCGTTGAATATGTGACCGGCGGAATATGAACCGCTGTCTCTTATATCGATAATGCAAGCCTCTTCCTTTTCGATCAAGGTATTTGCTTCATCAGGAGTTAATTCAGAGTACACGCAAGTTCCTCAATAATATCGACTCATCCACCTACCCACTGGACGACTGCAGAAGCCATCCAAAACGAGGCATTAGAAGTATCGTAATTTGCCAATCCATCCGCGTTTTTCCTCACTGCTATACAAGAATAATCTAATGTAGCCCTATTGTCCCCTTCTGTTAGAGATAATTACCTCGTACGTAGTCTTTGGGATATGTCCGTGTCACCCATTCTTGTATTTTGGGGTGTGTGTCTACTGCCAGGCAGACTCTGGTAATCCTCGGAAATCCTTTGATGAGATCTGTCGGAATGCCATCCAGAACTCCGCAGGACAACCAGCCCATCAGTCGCCAGATTGTAATATCGGCAAGACCCAGATCAAAACCTAAAACCCAGTCACTCTCATCACGGATATTTTTGTCCAATATACCGAGTTTTCTCGCCAATTCTCCTTTGCATAACTCCTGTCGCTTGATCTTCTTGGCTTCTTCATCTTCATCTTCATCGCGGCCGGTAGTGAAAATCAAGTTAGTGATATCGGTGGCCATATCTAAGAACTGATCAATTCGAGCAGCGAGTACATCATCGTTTTTGGGATACATCCCCGATAACTTGCCACAAAACCGGGCAATCCCTGCTGTTTGGGCAATGGAGGTTCCATCGACTACTAAGCACGGCAGTTGATGAAAAGGAATCAAGGTGCCGTCATCCAACTTGCCATTTTCCTTAACTCGTTGGAATTCCTCACCCTCGACAATTCTATTTTCAAAATCTATACCGCCCATGAAAAGCGCGATCTTCCCCACCTCTGCTCTCCAGAACGGGAAGTCAAAGTAAATAAAAGTGAGTTTCAATTTAAATCTCCCATGTTTCGACAAAAAAATGTAACGAAGCGATCAGAAAACTTCGGTTCTAAATCCAGACATCGTTTTTTGCTGTTAAATGACCAGCAGACTCGCCGGTATTTACGATATTGTCGGGCTCGATAATCATGACTTTACATTCTTGTGCCGAAAAAGGCTTGTGCTGTTCGCCGCGCTTCACCACGATCATCTCTCCTGCATTGAGCTCAACGACTCTGTCTTTAAACTCTATACTCATTGATCCTTCAATCACAAAAAACGTTTCATCGGATTCTTTGTGCTCATGCCATACGAACTCGCCCTTGATTTTGACGATCTTAAATTGGGTGTCGTTCATCTGGGCTATGACTCTTGGCGCCCAATAGTCAGAGAACAGCCGGAATTTGGATTCGAGATTGACGGGCTTGTTCATGTGATTTTGACCAGTTCGCCTGGTGCGATGAATGATTAAAAAGACAAACAGCTTAACGCTGGGTTGTTACCGTACTAATACCAGGCATCGGGCAATTCTTCCTTGCGCTTCGCGACGAAAGCTTCCAGAGCCTCTTTCATGCCCGCATCGATAGGCGGCGATTCATATTCGTTTAGCAACTGAGTCCAGCGGGTGTGGGCCCGGGTCCGCATATCAGGCGCGCCAGCTTCTTCCCAACTCTCGACGTTCTCGCTGTCGCTGAGTCGGGGCTCATAAAACGCGCTCTGGTAGTGGCGCAGGGTGTGGCCCGAGCCCAGAAAATGGCCACCTGGGCCCACCTCTTTGTAGGCATCACGGGCGAAGGCCTCATCGGAGGTATCCAGGCCCTGATCCAGCAGTTTCTGGTAACACCCCAACCTATCGGCATCCATCACCAGTTTTTCGAATCCGGTACATAGGCCGCCTTCCAACCATCCTGCTGCATGCAGCACAAAGTGGGCGCCAGCGAGCATGGTTGAATGCATTGAATCGGTGGATTCATAGGCCGCCTGGGCATCCTCGATCTTGGAGGCAGTAAGGGACCCCCCGCAACGAAGCGGCAACCCTACCCGTCGCGCCAACTGTCCGATGGCGTAGTTGGACATCACCGGCTCGGGCATCCCAAAAGTCGGGGCACCTGACTTTAATGACATCGAAGACAAAAAGTTGCCCAGCACGAAAGGTGCCCCGGGGCGCACCAATTGTGCATAAGCACAGACCATCATTGCCTCAGCCATAGCCTGAGCGACACTCGCCGCTGTCGAGACTGGCCCCATTGCGCCAGAGAGGATAAAAGGCACTACCACAATACCCTGGCCGCGCCCACAGTAAACGCGGATCGCTTGGGTGACTACTTTATCCACCAGCAAAGGTGAATTGGTATTGACGTTACCCATGATGACGCAGTGATCCTCCATCGTCTTGCGGCCAAACACGATCTCTGCCATATCGACACTATCCTGCGCTCGACTCATCTCGGTAATGGCGCCCAGATGCGGTTTGTCCGACAGTGTCATGTGCGCCAGCAGCATGTCGAGGTGGCGCTTACTGACAGGCACATCGCAGGGTTCGCAGGTGACAAAGCCACCGTGATGCAAAGAGGGCAACAGGTAAGTCAGTTTCACCAGCTTTTCAAACGACGCTATGTCGCCGTAACGCCGACCCCCTTCAAGGTCGCGTACAAAAGGTGCTCCATAGATTGGAGCAAAAACCTGGTGCTTGCCTCCGATCGTGACTGAGCGCGCTGGGTTGCGCGCAAGCTGAGTAAATTGGCTTGGCGCTTTAGCGCAAAGATCGCGAACCCAATCGGCAGGTGCACGAACGATATCACCCTCGATCCGGGCGCCGTGCTGCTGCCACAGCTGCAGGGCTTCAGGATCATCTCGAAAGGCAATCCCCACATCCTGCATAATCCAGTCGACCTGCGTTTCGAGACGCACGATCTGTTCTTCTTCGAGTACCTCGAAAAACGGCAGGCTTCTGCGTATATAGGGCGAAGCGCTGACGTGATCTTTGTTCTTTAAACGATCTCGGGATGCGCGCGTACGTCGAGCCATAAAAAGTTTTCCTTAAGTCATGAACTGCATCTTCGGTGATTCTGCAACCAAAGTGGGCTTGTGCGCCAAGTACAAGGTGGTCTAAAACGGTTGGCCAATGTAAGGCCATTGGGTATGGGAGATTTTCGCCCACACCATATCACGGGCTCGAAAAACACCCTATTTTTCTCACTTTGGAACACTCAAAGCAATAGAGGCAACTAAATAGCATCACCTTTGTTACTTGAAGAAAACAAGCAAGCTAGGTATGCAATGTCTTGACCAGGTGGTCCGCGAAATCCTCAATGGGCCCAATCGCAAGACCGACCACCTTGGCCTGATCATCAATCTGGCGCAGACGCACGGCGGCATCGCTTCCTGGCAGTGCTGAAAACTCTTTGGCCTTAGCCGCGCTCATTGGTCCGCCTTGTTTTACCAGGCTGGTTTTTGACCCGTCTGAAAGTCCTACCCAGTAACCTGGATCAACTGCACACAGATAGCGTTTGGCAGGCACATGCAAACGCACGGGCTCTGTCACTTGTGGACAAAAAGCGCGTGCCAACCAGTTGGCGCCGACAATCTCGTGTTTGAGATCGCGGTCGTGAAAGCGCTTATCTTTAGCCTGGCTCTGCATCAGAAAGTGCCCAATATCGTGCAACAGCGCCGCGGTGATATCAGCGCTATTACCGCTTTTTGAGCGAGCGAGCACCGCGCTCTGTACTGCGTGCTCTAACTGGGTAATCCCCTCGTCGTAATACCAGTCGGTTCCGCACTTAACGATCCAGGCCAAAAGTGCGTCGACAAAATCCTTGTTGTTGGAAAAATCAGAACGCTCAGGCCCGCCAGTCATCATGCGTACCTCTAAGAATGTGGTTTCATCACGGCCCAGTCTTGGACAGGTGGGTGGGCCATGTCAAATTTTGGGCTCTCATCCATGAAATCGTGACTGTGAATGATGAGCGAATCATCCTGAAATAAAACGACACAGTATGCCGGTGGCTCGAAATTTCCCTGCAGAGTCGGGTGATCAACAAAATCCAACTGCAACTGGTGATGCATGGCACGCAAACTGGATACCGGTATGCCCAGCCAGTTACCGGCCAACGGCCGGTGAATGTGGCCGAGAAACAGGTGACGAATCTGCTGTTTATATGGGGCAACCAATTCAGTGAAAGCCGCTTTTTGAACCAGTGAGGTTCGATCCAGGCCTGGGATACCAATATCAAATGGCGGATGATGCATAAATAAATATATATCTTTCGCCGGCGCACCTCTAAGTTGTACATCGAGCCACCGCATACGCCGCTCACAGTACCAGCCTTCATGGTGACCTGGCTCGTGAGTATCAAGGTAGATAAAGCGGCCCACGGGCAGGTCTTCGACTGATTAGACGAAACCGCTTTCATCGCACGCCTGATCGGGAAACCATTTTCTAAACTCTTCACGCGAATCATGGTTGCGCACCAGCAAGCGTAACGGCGGCTTGAGTACGCTTAGGTACTGCCTGAGATTATCAAAGGCCTCAGGCTCTCCCCAGTGGGTCAAATCTCCCGTAATAACGCAACGCGCGGCATCCGCGTGATGATGGTTTATGTCGGCGATGCAGCGCTCAAGAGCAACTGCAGGGTCCCGGCCATACAGGGTTTTTCCGGCTGGAATAAAATGGGTATCGGTAAAATGGATAATCTTCACAGATAATATTCAGAAAGTCGGTGGGGTCGAGAAGTAAATTCTAATATGTATGCAATCATATCTGAAGTGCAAAGAGGATGGGCGAGACGCCAGCCTTTGCATAGCATCTGGATCGAATGGCTAAAGTAATTGTTCTAGGATTAGCTAAATCCGGCACAACCGGCCTTTGGTCGGTTTTGGTCAAGAGTTACCCACGCCGTTATTTACAATTCTTTGAAGGTCAATATTTACCTTCCAGATACAATAAGTATTTTGGCCAAACAAACAGCGAACAAAATCCGCGAGATGTCGTTAGTAAACAAATTATAGGTCCAGATTTTAACTTTACTGATCTTGCCTCATTCGACAAAATTATCTGGATGGTTAGAGATCCTCGAGACCGTTTAATCAGTTACCTGCTTTACCGTCATTATGACTATCGTTATGACAGCGATGAGTTTGTGAGAGAACAGTTGAATCTGCTGCGACTGAAAGAAAGAGATCCGGACGCCTTGGCGATAATTGATCTTGAAGCACGATTACTGTTACCACGCCCCACGCTAGAGTCAGCATTTTTTTGGAATGATCATCAAAAAAGTAACTTTCTGAGTACTCTCATAGAGGAGGAGCGCGCTTTTATTTTCAAATACGAAGATTTTGTTAATCAGCAATATTCTGGTCTGGAAAATTTTTTGGGCATCAAAATGTCACGAAATGCCAAGGTGCCAAAGCAGTTTCAACGTGTCATTCGCAGCAAAACTCACAGCTTTTGGAATCACTGGTTTACCCAAAAGGATGTTGATAACTACATGGAGCTTTTCCAGCCTTTCTTGGGGCAGTACGGTTACAAAGATGAGTGGGCGCTTGCCGAAGAAAAGAAAATCGATCCGGAACACTGCTCACGTTATGTCCGAACAATTATTAACGAGCGCCGCCAACTTGATGGTTTACATCTTATCCAATAGTGAACCAGTAAGTCCCATGTGCGCACAGATCTAATCGCTGGATTAGAAGTTATCTATCAGCTCCTTGGACTGCCATCGATCTACAATAGACTTGTAGATGCATTTGAAGATTGTGATCGTGGGCAAACTGCTACAGGATTTTGTCCGCGATCATCCAAAGAAAAGCGCAGGTCTGTCTGTTAAGGTCTTGCCATGCTTGACACGCCCCGCCACCTTATCGACGCATACGGTCTTCGTCTAGATCAAATAAAGTCTTTGTAATTCTCCTGGCGTGGCACATATCTCCCAGTATCTCAATTTCTGCTTCAAGGTTTTCAGTCACGTGCTCGGCATCAACTAACGCCATAGCGATAGATTTTTGCGCGTAGTGGGAGTAGCCCCCGGAAGTACAAAACCCTCGTACTGCGCCGTTTATCCAGACCGGCTCGTAGGCGATCACATCTGCATCCAGCGCATCAACTTCGAACACGACCGGTTTACGTCTCGCGCCTTTATCTCTTTGGGCCTCGGCAGCTTGGCGTCCAATGAAATTGCTTTTCTTGCCAAAAACAATAAAGCGATCCATCCCGGTTTCACCAGCCGTGTAGTCGGGTGAGTATTCGTTCAACCAACTGCCGAAAAATTTATCCAGCCGAAGGCTCATCATGGCTCGCATGCCAAAGGGTCGCATACCGTGCGGCTTTCCTTGCGCCCACAAGGCATGCCAGAGCGCCCTTTGGCTCGCGGCATCGGTATAGATCTCAAACCCCAGGTCGCCGGTATAACTGACCCGCTGCACAATACAGTCGCACATGCCGACAACCATGCGCTTGACGTCAAAAAACTGAAAAGCTTCGGCGGACACATCAGCGCCGGTAACACTACTTAGTACGTGGCGCGCCAAAGGGCCCGCGATCTGAAAACCCGTACGTTTATCCGAGATATTTTCCAGGCCTACCCCATCAGACAAGTTCTGTCGCAACCATCGCTCATGGACTGCCTGGTAGCCGTAAGAAGATGTCAATTGGAATTCATCTTCTGCAAGACAGGACACTGTGAAATCCCCGATCAGACGCCCCTTGGGCGAGAGCATCGGGGTCAAACTCATACGCCCCTCCTCAGGTATGCGGCCTGCCATGATCCAATCTAACCACTCGCGCGCAGCGGCTCCGGTCACCGCAAACTTGCCAAAATTTTGTACCTCGTTGATGCCCACGCTCTCACGAACGGCTTTGACCTCGCGGGCTGCTGCTGCAAATGCATTTGATCGGCGAAACGACGGGGTCTCGTAGCGCGATTCATCCCCGTGTGCAAAAAAATTTGCCACTTCAAGCCCGAACTGCTGGCCAAAAACAGCGCCAAGTTGATCCTGAATATCGTACATAGGTGTGGTGCGAAAAGGACGAGCCGCCGGTAACTCTTCGTTCGGATACGTCACCGAGAATCTCGTCTGATAGTTTTCAATGACCTTGGGCAGGGTGTAGCCAGGCGTTGTCCAGGAACCAAAGCGGGCCACATCCAACGCAAAAACATCGCGCTCAGGCTCACCTTCGATCATCCACTGGGCCAAAGTCAGGCCAACGCCGCCGCCCTGACTGAAACCGGCCATCACCCCACAAGCGGACCAGTAATTGCGAAGACCTGGCACCGGCCCGACCAAGGGATTGCCATCGGGCGCAAAAGTAAATGGGCCATGGATAACGGTTTTAACTCCGGCTTTTTCTAAAGCCGGAAAACGCCGATACGCAAACTCTATTGAATCGGTAATTTTGTCAAGATTATCGGGCAGCAGTTCATGACCAAAGTCCCAGGGAGTGCCATCAACAGCCCAGGGTTGGCACGCTTGCTCATAAAAACCTATACAAAGGCCTCTGCCCTCCTGGCGCAAGTAACTCTCGCCACCCGGGTCCATTACATGTGGATGCTCGGTATCGCGCTCGTAAATCATGGCGATATCGTCCGTGACAATATACTGATGCTCCATGGGATGCAGCGGCAGATAGACACCCGCCATAGCACCCACCTCCCGTGCCCACAGACCCGCCGCGTTCACCACATGCTCGGCTATGACCGTGCCCTGATCGGTAACCACCTCCCAACTGCCATCGGCCCGCGGGTTTGTTTCAATCACTTTGGTATGCAGCTGAATCTCAGCCCCATTCATGCGCGCTGCCCGAGCGTACGCATGAGTGGTACCCGATGGATCAAGATGACCATCTAGGGGGTCGTAAAGTCCGCCGAGCAAACCAGCGGTGTTAGTCGCCGGTGCGACCTCGATGATTTCCGCGGGCGACAGAATCTGGGTATCTAACCCCATGTAACGGTGCTTGGCGCGCTCCGCCTTGAGCATATCCATACGCTCGGGGGTGTCAGCCAGCGTGACTCCACCGACATGATGCAGCCCGCAGGACATACCGGTCAGCTCTTCCAATTCCTTGTAAAGCTTGATGGTGTAGCCCTGCAACGCCGCCATATTGGTGTCGCCATTCAGCGTATGAAAGCCGCCTGCCGCGTGCCAGGTAGACCCGGATGTCAGCTCAGATCGCTCTATCAGCATCACGTCTGACCAACCGAGCTTGGTGAGGTGATACAAAACAGAGCAACCTACGACGCCGCCGCCGATCACGCAAACCTGTGTGTGATTTTTCATATGAGTTTCTCTTTGAAATTCCGTTTATAGCCTATGCAGTGCTGGTTGCTGTATCTAATTTCAGTGGGAACACTATCTGTTTGAAAAAGCGCGCGGGCAATCCACCAGAGCGTCCCGAATTGTTCTTCTAGAGACTTACCGGCCACAAAGCGCGGCATAGGGCTCATTTGCACATGCCTGCGACACTGCCCAAGGCTTTGTGCCCAACGCTCAAGATCAATTCAATCAAGCCATAAAAGGCCCGGTGATCGCAAGCGTCAAATCCTCCCACTGGATATTCAGGAACATCCATTTGCCGTCAGGCGAGAAACAGATCCCCGTAACCTCACTGTCGCCATCATTCATGACATTGCGCGCAAAGTAAAGCAAGCGACCATCGGGTTTGAGTACCCGCACGCCATTGGGTGCGTCGCCGTCCTCAGCCAGGAATATATCGCCCCAGGGCGATACCGTAACGTTGTCAGGGTGATCAAAATCACCATCCCCTTGCGCCTGGGCAATCAACGTCAGAGTATCGGTTTGCGCCGCTTTGGCGATATCAAGCCGATACAATTGCCCACGACCTTTTGGACCGCCATCAGTGGAGCACAGGTACACGCTGGACCCATCGAACCAGGCGCCCTCTCCACGCGAAAAAATAGCGCCACCGCGTTGGTGTGCCTGCGTACGCGTACGCTTATCGGCGGCTGTTGGATCAGTAATGTTCACCCACTCAACTGCAAACTGGTTGCCAATCTTTTGGCCTTCAGACAGGTCGAACCGATTCTGCCCCTGAACTTTCAGCGCCTGCAAATGCCCGCCCACAAAAGGTTGCTCAGGACTATCCGGCACATGACGGTAAATAGCGCTTTGGGAGGCATCCTCGCTGAGGTAAGTTATGCCCGATGTCGGGTCAAAGGCAGCCGCCTCGTGGGGAAAACGCCCCAGCGCCGATAACCGATGTGGGGCCTGCACGGAAGATGCTCCTGGGTCACAGAGAAAAACATAACCGTGCCCCGCTTCCTCCACTTCCTCGCAGCTCAACCAACCAAAAGGTGTCGGCCCGCCGGAGCAGTTACGTGAAGTCCCCGTCAACACCATGTTGCTTGCACGTAGCGCAGCGCTCGCGCGATCGATCACCAGCCGGCTGACCCCGCCCCCCCGATCAGGCGCGGCGGCAAGCCGGATATCGACCGGGATACCTTTGTGAATCTCGTGGTTACGCATGATGATCCAGGTGTCTTCTTCTCCGGGAAAACAAGCCATGCCATCCGGCGCAGATGGCGCATTAAAGCCGTCACTCATGGCGTCACCGACCCGCTGTAACACCTGATAGGAAAAGTCCGGCGGCAAATCGATAATGCCTTGTGGGTCGGCCACAAGGCCGACGGCCTCATCCCAACTGTTCCGGGCTTTATAAGCCCAACTGAACGCGCCAGCAGCTGCAGCCGCAGCGACCCCGGCACCGAGAAATGAGCGGCGGGATAGTTTCGGGAGCATTTTGAAAGACATTGGGCTAAGCCCCGTTATCCGGAACCACAACGATCTGTGCAATCACTGTATGGGCTGGTTGTTCCAGCACAAACAGAATCGAACGTGCAATGTCTTTAGCCTCAAGGCATTGCCCATGGTTGTCATAGAACTCGTCGCCACGCTCGGCACTGAAAAAGCGCGTTGCTGCAAAATCGGTTTTCACCATGCCCGGCAGCACTTCTGAGACGCGGATACCGGTCCCCGCATATTCTTGTCGCAGCGTTTCACTGAAACCGTGCACTGCAAATTTGCTTGCGGCGTAAGCGCCGCAGCCAGCAACCGGAGCTAAGCCCTGCGTCGAACCGATGTTGACGACGTGCCCCTGCTTGCGAGCGAGCATACCCGGCAGCATGGCTGCGGTTACCTGCATGAGTCCGGTCACATTGGTCTGTATCGTTCCCGCCCACTGGTTGATATCGCCTTCATGGAAAGGTTGGCGTCCGCCGATATCGCTGCCGGCGTTATTCACCAGAATATCGACCCCTTGCCAGTCTTGGGGCAGTCGGTCAGGCAGGCTGGCGGCAGATACGGCGTCGGCCACATCCAGCTCTACGGCCAGGCCAGGTCCAGGCAATTCATCGAGTTGTATCTGCAAGCGCTCAAGACGGCGGGCGCAGCAGATTACCCGCGCTCCTGCAAGACTCAGCATGCGGACCGTTGCAAGGCCAATGCCCGCACTGGCTCCGGTCACGAGGGCTGTTTTTCCCTGGAGTATTGTCATTGGTATCTCCTGATCTGGGCTGTGGTTTAGATTGATGACGAAAGTATAATGTCGCGACGTCTGCCCCCAAACGCCATCTTTATAACCTTATGCCCGAAAAAACCCTGCATCAGCTGATCGATCAACTGCGTGATGAAATCAGGCAGTTGATCGCAGTCGACCACAAGTGACCGTGACCGCCTGAACACGCTGGTGGCAAATCTTGAGACACGACTGGAAGTCTCCGGCGAGGAGAGTCACGATACCCTGGTCAACAATGTCCAGGAATCGATCCGCCAGCTGGAGGTTGAACGCCCACGCACAACAGGGGTGCTCAATCACATCATGGTGGCTCTTAGCAATATGGGCATCTGAATCTACCCCTGATCAATCCATCCCCAGTTCTTTTAGCTTGCGGGTCAGGGTATTACGTCCCCAACCGAGCCATCGGGCAGCTTCTTGTTTACGGCCAAGGGTAAAAGTGAGCGCGGTACGCAGTAGTACACGTTCGAAGTCTGGGCCAACCTCGGAAAGAATGTTGTGGTGCCCCTCAGACAGACGATCTGCTACGACCCGGCCCAGCAGTTGCTGCCAGGTCTGAGCCGGCTCACCAAGGCTGGCCGCGGTGTTAAAACCAGACGGCAGATCGGTCAGTGTAACGGTCCGTCCGGGTGCAACAACGGTGAGCAATCGGCACAAGTTTTCCAGTTCACGGACATTACCCGACCAGGGAGCCTCACAGAGTACCGTCATCACCACCTCATCCAATTGCTTCGAGTCAACCTGTAACTCATGCGCAGCCTGGTCCAAAAAAACCCGGACCAAAGCGGGAATATCCTCCCGCCGTTCACGAAGCGCCGGCAAATGAATGCCGATCACGTTAAGCCGGTGGTAAAGGTCTTCTCGAAATCGACCTTCGCGAACTCGGCCTTCGAGTTCCTGATTGGTCGCGGCGATCACGCGCACGTCCGCTGCTATTTCCTCGTGGCCACCCACCCTAAAAAAGGTGCCATCCGAAAGCACCCGCAACAGCCGAGTCTGCAGATCCAGCGGCATATCACCGATTTCATCCAGAAACAGCGTTCCGCCCGCGGCTTGCTCAAAACGCCCCTGGCGCTGGCGCTCGGCACCGGTAAACGAACCCTTCTCGTGACCAAAAAGTTCTGACTCCAAAAGATCAGCGGGAATGGCTGCGGTGTTGATGGCAACAAAAGAACGCTCTGCCCGTGGACTGTTGCGATAAATCGCACGCGCGACCAGTTCCTTGCCAGTACCAGATTCACCAGAGATCAACACGTTCATGGCCGAACTGGCCAGCCGACCAATCATGCGAAACACGGCCTGCATGGCCGGCGCCTCGCCAATCATGTCGCCACTCGGTGCAACTGGCGCCTTGGGCATCTCCTGGCCGGCTTTTTTCTGTAGGGCTCGCCCGACCAGCGCTACCGCCTCTTCCAGATCGAACGGCTTGGGCAGGTACTCAAAGGCGCCGCCGCGATAAGCCGACACCGCGCTGTCGAGGTCCGAGTGGGCAGTCATCACAATGACCGGCAGGTCGGGCAACTCATCGCCCAGCGCCTTTAGTAGATCGAGGCCACTGGTGCCGGGCATGCGGATATCAGTAATAAGCACATCAGGGGCGCGGCGCAGGGCGCGGCCGAGCACATTGTCGGCGTTATCGAAAACGGTAGGTGCAAATCCGGCGCTGGTAAGCGCTTTTTCAAGTACCCAGCGTATAGAGGCATCATCATCAACCACCCAGACTACAGGCGCCGGTTTCATTGTGTTTCCCCTACCGGCAGGGCTAGCACAAAGCAGGTTCGACCCGGCTCACTGGTGCACTCGATCGAGCCGGCATGACGGTGAATAATCTCCTGGGCCAACGCAAGACCCAGGCCAGTACCCTCGGCCCGTCCCGTCACCATCGGAAAGAACACCCGGTCAATCAGCTCGGGATCGATTCCCGGTCCGTTATCCGTGATTGAGGCCTCTACGACTAGCCGATGTCGTTGGTTATGCAAGGTGTACTGTCGCCTGACACGGGTCCGCAGGCTAATCTGCCCACGCCTTTTCATGGCCTGTACCGCGTTACGCACAATATTAAGCACCACCTGGATCATCTGCGCGCGATCCCCGCAGACATCGGGAATGCTCGGGTCATAGTCGCGCTTGAACTCCACCCCTTCCGGGGACTCAACCAGTATCAGTTTGCGCACATGTTCGAGGACCGAATGCAGGTTAAACGGCTGGCGATCCATAGCCTGAAAGCCACCGGTCAACCGATCAACTAATCGGCTGAGACGGTCCGCCTCGTGGGTAATAATATACGTGTACTCGCGCAGTTCACGCCGTGGTAATTCCCGATCCAGCAATTGCGCCGCACCACGCAGGCCGCCCAGGGGATTTTTGATCTCATGAGCCAAAGCACGCACGATCTGATTCAGGGCATCCTGGCGTTCATGTACCCAAGTATCTCGCGCGATACGCGTCAACTGATCGACTCGGTCAAGCTCAATGATCATAGAACCACTCTGGTGCTGTACACCAAACGGCGACACCGTGCAGTCAACGCACAGCGTGTTCGCATCACCTAGACGCACCAGTGTTTCCTCGCGCAGCGTTGTGGTGTCCCCCTGCTCCGCAGCCATTAACGCTGCCTGCAAAGTGATGCCCAACGGCACCAATTCGCCTACCTCACGACCCACCCCGCGTTGAATACTGGTCGCTAACAATGTCTCAGCGGCGGGATTCATGAAACTGACCCGCTTATCTGCATCAACGACCAGCACGGCCGTGGTAAGCGCCTCCAAAACCTGCAGATAGTTGATAGTCTGGGATTGGTTCATCTGATTTGCACCATATTGGTGCATATTAACTCAGAACAGGCGGCGGCCCAGGACAACTCGGGCTGCCGCTGCCCTGCTCAGACGCTGTAATACATATCGAACTCGACCGGGTGGGTCGCCATCCGCAGACGCTGCACCTCTCCCATCTTGAGTTCGATATAGCTATCGATCATATCGTCGCTCATGACACCGCCCACTTTGAGGAATTCACGGTCGACGTCAAGAGCGTCCAGTGCCTGATCAAAAGAATGCGCTACCGTTGCGATCTCGCTCTCTTCTTCGGGCGGCAGATCGTAAAGATCTTTATCCATCGGGCTGCCCGGGTGAATCTTGTTCTGGATGCCATCCAGTCCGGCCATCAGCAAAGCTGAGAACGCCAGATAGGGATTCGCGGTGGGGTCGGGGAAGCGCACCTCAACCCGCCGCCCCTTGGGGTTGCTGACATGGGGAATTCGACACGAAGCCGAACGGTTACGGGCGGAGTAAGCCAACATGACCGGTGCTTCAAAACCGGGCACCAGACGCTTGTAACTATTGGTGCTGGCATTGGTAAATGCATTCAGCGCCCGGGCATGCTTGAAAATACCGCCGATGTAATACAGCGCGGTCTCGCTTAGGCCGCCATATTCATCGCCAGCGAACATATTGTCACCGCCTTTGAATATGGACTGGTGCACATGCATGCCGTTACCGTTATCTCCCACCAGTGGCTTGGGCATAAAGGTCGCAGTCAACCCATGGGCATGGGCTACGTTGTGGACACAGTATTTGTAAATCTGGGTCTGGTCAGCCTTGGCCACCAGAGTGTCAAATCGCACACCGATCTCGCCCTGTCCCGCAGTGCCAACCTCATGGTGGTGCACTTCTACCCCGAGGCCCATGTCCTCCATGGCAAGACACATGCTAGAGCGCACATCCTGTAGCGAATCAACAGGCGGTACGGGAAAATAGCCACCCTTAACGCCGGGACGGTGGCCGATGTTACCCTCTTCATAATCCTTGCCTGAGCTCCAGGCTGCCTCGACCGACTCGATGTGGTACGCCGCTTCACTCATCTCGTTGGACCAGCGTACCGAATCAAAAATGAAGAACTCAGGTTCAGGGCCAAAAAAAGCATCGTCGCCAGTGCCGGTTGACTTGAGATAGGCCTCAGCCCGCTTGGCAATAGAACGCGGATCACGGTCGTAACCCTGCATAGTCGCAGGTTCGACCACGTCGCAGCGCAACAATACTGTGGTGTCCTGCATAAAAGGATCGACCACTACAGAGTCAGGATCAGGCAGCAAGATCATGTCTGATTCATTGATGCCCTTCCATCCGGCAATCGATGAGCCATCAAACATCTTGCCCTCTTCAAAAAGATCGGCATCAACCACGGACGCCGGCACGGTCACGTGTTGCTCTTTACCGTGGGTGTCGGTGAAACGGAAATCGACAAACTTGGCGTTTTTATCCTCGATAAACTTTAAAGCGTCATCAGCTGACATGGGGACGGATTCCTCGACGGTTAACGCGCCACATCAGGACCGGTGCAATGCCCAGACCCTAGAAGCGCGCGGTGAAAAATGAAACAATAACTAAGCTTGCCTGTAACTAAAGCAAATTACGTGCCAGCGAAAAAGTCCCGTATTGGCGTTCTTAATGAGTGCATTAGCACTAATTTGGTGCATATTGATTTAATTATGCACTATTTTTGTGCACTTCGGTCTTATCTCCGTACCCGTATGCAGATTAGTACCTCTTCTTCGCTTTGTTGCGTACTTAACAACTCGTGACCGTGAATCCGGCACCAGGCAGGAATATCAAGCAGGGCTCCCGGGTCGGTACAGTGAACAGACAGCACATCCCCTTGCCTTAGGGTCGCTACCCGATCCTGGGTACGAATGACTGGCAGCGGACAGAGCAATCCGGTTACATCCAGTTGATACGTGCTCACAAGTACCAGTCTTCTAGCACTTCATCGGCCGTGAAGGGCGCCACCTGCAATTCGCGTTCGATGCCGTCCCGGCTGACGAACTGAAAGCTGACACTTTTTGCCTCGCGGCCCTGTCCGAAACGCGCCGCAATCCGGGCAGCCAGCCCCACATCGGCGTCATCCTTCTCGCCTTCAACAAGCGTCAGTGGTCCGTTATGACTGGTCATATCGAGATAAGTAAAACGTTTGCGGTAACCGCGCAGGTAACGGGTCTCGCCCGCATCGCGGGCAACGATCACCTTGAGATGTGGCTTTGGCCGCAAATGCCGCCCGACCTTGAGCAACATAATGTCATCCAGGTCATAGTCCCGCTTGGCCCGGCTTTGCCATAGATCGCGCAATTTGCGGCTATAGGCAGCATCGGTCAAAAAACAGCAACCACCGGCGGGTTGTGCGTAATCTTCGATCCCCAGCTGGCGGGCCAAGGTGATCTGCGGCTTACGGGTACGCCCGGAAAACCCATACAACCGTTCACGATCAACCCAGCCCTCACGCTCGGGCAAGGTCGGTGGCTGTAGCTGTGCACAAAGCGGCCGCAACAAACGGTCTTTCGCTCCTGACTCACGGGCCACCACCGGAAAAGTATCCCGGCGCTGGGACATTGGCCGCTGACCCAGCACTTCACCGGTAATAATGAAATCAAAATCATGTGCCTGCATCCACTCCAGAGCCTTTCCCACCATGAAGGTTTTGCAGTCTAGGCAAGGATTAAGGTTTGCGCCGTAGCCATGACGAGGGCGCAGTAACACCGACTTGTACTCCTCAATCACATCGACAATGTGCAGGGGCATGCCTAACTGCTCGGCGACCCACAACGCATTGTTGCGCCGGGGTTTTCGGTTTGGATTATTGCGGATAGCGTGGGTGTGGCCCTCGACACAGAATCCGGTAAAAAAGTTAAGGCCCTCGACATGCAGCCCCTGATCCTGCATTACACGGGCCGCCAGCATGGAGTCCAGGCCGCCCGATATGAGAGCAACCGCCCGGCGGATTCGAGGTATATCAGCAACGGCTTTCATAAGTCAGGATTGTAACAACTCGAGTTATCTGTGCCAGCGAGTGTGAGAGCAAACTATCGGATAGAACCCCTGCCGTTATAATGCGTCGCTCAACCCGTATTTGCGCTGGGAGCGAAAAAACGTTGCATTTCCAGGACCTGATCCTGCGCCTACAGGCGTACTGGGCTGGGCAAGGCTGTGTGCTCATGCAGCCTTACGACATGGAGGTCGGAGCCGGCACTTTTCACACTGCGACCTTCCTTGCCGCTGTGGGCCCGGAGCCGTTGCGCGCGGCCTATGTACAGCCCTCACGCAGGCCAACAGACGGCCGTTATGGTGAAAACCCAAACCGATTGCAGCATTACTTCCAGTTCCAGGTCATTCTCAAACCCTCGCCGCCAGAATTCCAGGATCTATACCTGGGTTCGCTAGAGGCCCTCGGTATCAGTTTTTGCCGCGACGATGTGCGCTTTGTCGAGGATGACTGGGAGTCACCGACCCTGGGTGCCTGGGGGCTTGGTTGGGAAATCTGGCTGAACGGCATGGAAATCTCGCAGTTCACCTATTTTCAGCAGGTTGGCGGACTCGACTGTCGACCGGTCACCGGAGAGATCACCTACGGTCTGGAGCGCATTGCCCTGTACCTGCAGGGTGTAGACAGCATCTTTGATCTGCGCTGGAACGAGCGCTTCAGTTACGGCGACCTGTATCGCCAAAACGAAGTTGAGCAATCCGCCTATAACTTCGAACATGCGGATGTGGCAGTGCTGTTCAACCAGTTCGAGAACTGCGAAACGGCTTGTAACCACCTGCTCGAAGAAAAATTGCCACTGCCGGCCTACGAACAGGTGTTACAGGCGTCGCATACCTTCAATCTACTCGATGCCCGTCGAGCCATCAGCGTGACTGAGCGCGCCCGCTACATAGGCCGGGTGCGCACCTTAGCTCGCGGCGTAGCTCAGGCCTATTTCAAGGCGCGCGAGGCGCTGGGATTTCCCCGGGGGCAAACATGAGCGGGCAGCCCAAGGGCAGGGCAGATCTGCTGGTCGAGCTGGGCACCGAAGAACTGCCGCCCAGCGTACTGAAACAGCTGGGGGAACAGTTTGCAACCCTGCTGACCGATGCGCTGACCGACGCCGGACTGGGCTGCGAAGGGTCCATGAGCTGGTTTGCTACCGCAAGGCGCCTTGCGGTACGGGTTCCGGGCGTCGCCCACCGCTGTGCTGATCAGATCAACGAGCGTCGTGGCCCGGCGCTCGGCGCTGCTTTTGACGGCCAAGGTCAACCAACGCCAGCTGCCACGGGCTTCGCCCGCTCCTGTGGCGTAACCGTCGATCAGCTGGAAAGGCTGGAAAACGACAAGGGCCAATGGCTGGTACATCGGGCGCTCGTGCCTGGGGCGCTCGCGCGCGCTCTCATCGAGCCTTGTATTCAGGGTGCCATTGAAAAACTGCCGATACCTAAACGCATGCGCTGGGGCGATGGTTTGGCCGAATTTGTCCGTCCGGTACACTGGTTGGTGGTGCTACATGGTCAGCGAGTGCTGCCGTGCGAGGTCCTGGGCATTGCTGCCGGGCGTATCAGCCGCGGACACCGCTTTATGGGCGAGGCACGTATCAGCATCCGTAGCGCTGGTGATTATGAGAAAACTCTCAAAGAACAGGGCGCAGTTATTGCCGATTTCAACACACGCTCACGGCTGATCGAGCAACAGGTATCCCGACTCGGCGTTAAGGCCGGCGGCAAAACGGTTATCGACCCACAACTGCTCGATACTGTCACCGCACTGGTGGAAAAACCCCATGCGCTTCTAGGCCAGTTCGACCCGGCTTTTCTTAAAGTGCCCACCGAAGCGCTGATCTCATCTATGCGCGACCATCAGAAATATTTCCACGTAGTCGATGCCAAAGGCAGGCTACTGCCAGTCTTCATTACCGTAAGTAATATCCGTAGCACCGCACCGAGGCGCGTACGGACAGGCAATGAACGAGTGCTTAACGCCCGCCTTGCCGATGCCCGCTTCTTCTGGGAAACGGATAACCGCCGACCGCTAGACAATCGGGTGGATGAGTTGGATGGCGTCCTCTTCCACCAGGCGTTGGGAAGCCTGCATGACAAGACGCGCCGGCTCGAGACCTTATCGGTCAAAATCGCCCAGACACTGCGGATCGACGAAACTCTTTGTGCCAGAGCCGCACATCTGTGCAAGGCAGATCTCGTTACGGGCATGGTCGGAGAGTTTCCGGAACTGCAGGGCACCATGGGTCGTTACCTCGCCCAACATGACAAGGAACCTGCGGCCGTCGCCCGGGCTATCGAAGAGCACTACCTGCCGCGACACGCCCGCGACAAACTTCCAGCGAGCGCCCCGGGACGGGTGCTGGCGCTGGCTGACCGGATAGATTCTCTGGTTGGGCTGTTTTTAGCTGGGGAGGAACCCACAGGTGATAAAGACCCCTACGGTCTACGCCGAGCTGCGCTGGGCGTCATCCGCATACTGATCGAAAAAAAGGTGGACCTGGATATCGTCGAACTCGTGAATCACTCGGCCGATACCTACGCCGCGGCTGGTAATCCTGTTGGCGCCAATGCAAAAAAGCAGTGCATCGCCTTTGTGATGGAACGTTACCGCGCACTGTACGCAGCGTTGGGTTTTGCTCAGGACGAGATTTCGGCCGTGCTCGAAGCAGGCGCTAACCGGCCCCTGGACTTTGACCGACGCCTAAAAGCCCTCGCCAAATTTCGCCATCGCCACGATGCCGCTAGTCTGGCAGCCGCAAACAAGCGTATTCGCAATATCCTGCGCAAAAGTGAGCAATCGATAACCAAAGAGCTCAAGCCGCAACTGCTGACCGAAAGCGCAGAAATCGCATTATCCCAGGCGATACTTGAAACAGCAGGGGCCATCGCACCGGCCATTGCACGCGCCGATTACCCGACAGCACTTCGCATCCTGGCTGGTCTGCGCCCTGTGGTGGACCGCTTTTTTGACGAGGTTATGGTCATGGCCGAAGACCTGCCACTGCGGGCCAATCGCCTGACACTGCTGGATCAATTAAGCAGTTTGTTCCTGACCATCGCCGATATCTCGCTGCTGCAAACACCGGAGCGTCCCAGTGGTAGATGATCAGAGCCACTATGACCACATGTTGGCTGCGGTACAGGCTTTTCATGACAAGCATCGTCTGCGCGAGCAAGGTGGTGAGGATATGCCCTACCGCGTGGCTCTGATGGCAGAAGAACTGGGCGAGATTTCAGCCTGTATCACCAAAGGCAAGGCGACCGAAGCCCTGGCCGAGGAATGTGCCGACCTGCTGATCCTGCTGATCGGTACCGCTATTGCCGGTGACTTCAAACTGGATGACGCCTTCTGGGCCAAGATGGGCACGTTGGCCCAGCGCAAAAGCCGTATCGTCGATGGTCGCATCCGGGTGTCAGAGTTTCGGAACGAGTAGATGAAATCAGGCCTGGTGATTGTCGACCGCGACGGTGTGATCAATTTTGATTCAGATGCCTATATCAAGTCGGTTGCCGAGTGGGTTGCTATCCCCGGCAGCCTGGAAGCGCTGGCCCGACTCTCCCGGGCCAACTATCGGGTGACGATCGCTACTAACCAGTCGGGCATTGCCCGGGGCCTTTACACGATGGAAACATTGAACCGTATCCACCAGAAAATGACCAATAGCTTGCGCAAGCACGGTGGACGGATCGATGCAATCTTCTTTTGCCCCCACGGACCGAATGACGATTGCGCCTGTCGCAAGCCACGTCCCGGACTGCTTTATGAAATCAGCGAGCGCCTGGCAACACCGCTGCCCGGCGTACCGATGGTGGGCGATTCCCTTAAAGACCTGCAAAGTGCCGCTGCCGTAGGCGCTTTACCCATACTGGTACGCACCGGGAAGGGGGCAGTTGCGCACCAAGCGTTGATAGAGGCTCAGGCTCACAACGAACTAACCCATGCGTTGGTCTATGATGATCTGGCTACGTTTACCAACGCCCTGTTGTCCGGTGCGCTGGACGCGGACATGCAGGCGTGCCGCCAGGCACGTGGAGCCGGCTAAGCGGCCAGTTCCGAGGGGCACATGATCTGGGTCCGCTCTATCTTTTTCTTTTGTGGCATGGCCGCCTCTGCCGTGCTTTTTTGCCCGATTGCACTAATCGTGTGGCCGGTACCGGTAGTAGCGCGGATGCGCATTATTGGACTATGGGCGCACTTTATCGGCTGGTGGCTCGCGCTGACTTGCCAGTTACGCTTCGAGGTAGAAGGCGTGGAGCACTTGCCATCACAGCCCGGCGTCATTTTGTCCAAACACCAATCGGCCTGGGAAACCATCCTGTTCCAGGTTATCTTCCCGCCGCAGACCTGGGCGTTGAAGCGCGAAGCTTTGTGGCTGCCATTTTTTGGCTGGGGCCTTGCTGCCACCAGCCCAATTGCGATCAATAGGGCAACCCCGGTGCGGGCGCTTGATCGTCTGTTGCGCCAGGGTTGCGAGAAGATTACACAAGGGCGCTGGGTCGTGATTTTCCCCGAAGGCACCCGCATGGCTCCGGGTGAGCAGGGCGCTTACCACCCCGGGGGCGCCATGTTGGCGGTTAAGGCGGGCGTGCCGGTGGTGCCGGTAGCCCACGATGCGGGATGTTACTGGGGGCGGCGCAGTTTTTTGAAAAAGCCCGGTGTCATCCGTGTGTGCGTAGGGCCGCCTATTGCTACCGAGGGCGAAAAACCACGGGCCGTGAACCAGGCTGCGAAGGATTGGATTGAATCCACCATGGCCTCACTGCTTGGCAGCCCGGAAGTGCCCGTCGATACCAGAAAAGCCCGCGACAACCCCTGACTTAACTGCTTGCCTCGAGCAACTGTTGTGACACCAGGCGCGCGTAGTCGGCGGCTGAGAGTGTCT
This sequence comes from Gammaproteobacteria bacterium, assembly GCA_963580215.1. GTDB lineage: Bacteria > Pseudomonadota > Gammaproteobacteria > Arenicellales > UBA868 > UBA868. The sequence goes on along the minus strand of CAUZJT010000002.1, from coordinate 36,672 downwards.
GAGGCCGGGCAGTCGGGTCGATACCGGCCTGTCTGATAAGTGCCTCGGAGCAGATTCCTTTCAAGCTATTTCGGAGCGTTTTACGCCGCTGCGAAAAAGCCTGGCGAACCAATGTCTCGAAGGCATCGTCTCGCACTGATGGACCCACCGGCTCACGGTGCGGCTGCAACGCCACGATACTTGAGCGCACCTTGGGTGGCGGGGTGAAAGCACCGGGGCCAACATCGAACAGGATGCGTGGTTCAAAAACGCGACTGACCATGACACTTAAGCGTCCATATTCACTGGCGCCTGGCTTAGCCACTAACCGTTGTGCGACTTCCTTTTGCAGCATAAACAGCATACGGATGATTTTTTCGCGCTGAGACAAAAAATGTATCAACAGCACCGAAGAGATGTTGTAGGGCAGATTGCCTACCATCACCAGGGGCTGGTCCGGATTAAGCTCGGCCAAATTAACGGCCAGTGCATCTTGTTCATGTACTTGCACCTGCGAATGTTTGACATAACGCTGACCTAGAAAAGGTGCCAGGTCACGATCTATCTCCACCAGGTGCAAGGTATTGCCAAGCTCGACCAAATGATCACTCAGGGCGCCCTGTCCTGGCCCAATCTCGCACAGCACTTCACCTGGTTGCGCATTGAGACTGTCAACGATACGCCGGATAACGCCGGCATCATGTAAAAAGTGCTGACCGAAACGTTTTCTCGGCCGGGGCAGGGTGGACGATTCAGGAGTCACTGGATAATCGTTGCGCTAATTTCACCGCGGCAACCAGACTACCCACATCCGCTTGACCCGTGCCCGCAAGATCCAGCGCGGTGCCATGATCCACGGACGTACGTACAAAAGGCAGACCAAGGGTGATGTTAACCACTTCACCAAATCCTGCGTGCTTGATCACCGGAAGACCCTGGTCGTGGAACATCGCGACCACCACATCCAGATCTTTAAGAGAGTCTTGGGTAAATGCAGTGTCGGCCGGCAAGGGGCCGCGTAGATCCAAACCCTGCGCACGCAACGCTTGAAGTACCGGGATGATGACTTCAATCTCCTCTTGGCCCAGGTGTCCAGCTTCGCCTGCATGGGGATTAAGGCCACAGACCCCGATCACCGGCACCGGGATACCAAAACGGGTACGAAGGTCCGAATCAACCACGCGCAACACTGCTTCCAGAGTCTCACGTGTCACCGCCCGGGGGACTTCACTTAACGGCAGGTGAATGGTGACGAGTGCAACGCGCAGTTCACCCGTGGCCAGCATCATAACGGGAATGTCTACGCCGGCCCGCTGCGCCAAAAATTCCGTGTGGCCGACAAAGTCGTTGCCCGCTTCAATCAGGGTACTCTTCTGGACGGGCGCAGTCACCATACCTGAGAACACACCACTGAGACAGCCATCTGTGGCCGCCGTCAGCATCTCAATGACGTAGGGCGCATTGGTAGTATCAGGTTTTCCATGAACGGACGGCGCGCGTAGCGTAATGGGCAAAAGTTCTGCCTCACCACCCGGAGCAATGAGCGTGTCGCCTTTAAGCGCCAAAGGTAACTTAAGAAGCGCTGCTCGCTCAAGCAACAAATCGGGGTCGCAAACAATAACGAGCGGCCCTGGAAAGGGCTGCTGCAATAACTGGACGGTAAGCTCAGGACCTACACCAGCGGGCTCACCGGTCGTCAGGACGAGGGGAGGGGCTGTCATCGCGATGGCAGTTGAGGTTATGCCTGACGCTGAATTAGCGAGGCGAACCCAAACCGCTTATTGGACGATCTCGCCTTTGTCGTTGTCAACCAGCACCGGATTATCGAAGAACTGTATGTCGGGCTTTGAGTAGCGCTGGGTGATCCAGGCAATCCGGTCGTCGTCGAACCAGCTTTTGGCGTTTTCCATAGTATCAAAGCAATACACACCACCCGCACGATGGTTTTCAAGATCTGCTAGGTAGTTCTTTCGGATGAGGCCCGGAGTATTCCGATACATCGGTGCGGTCTCAAGGAATTTTTCCTTGAGCGAGGCCACATCTAGGTCCGAAGAGATTGGGAATGTTACAAGTACGACAATCATGATGCCTCAACTGGATTTTTTCTTTGCAATACCCCTGGATCTTACCCTACCGAGTAGGTTTTCTTGGTGACTGCATAACTGGTCGTGTAGCAATTTTTAAGAGTTTGGTCTGACGCAGGCCGAGCCTTTACCCCAACAAGCTGAATATGGCGTTTTCGGATCTCCCCCGGTGTCACAATAAATATATGAAACGCCATAGCCGTTAGGAGAACAACCAGAAGCAGAGCTATAACCATCATGAACCCTAACGTCTCTATGTTTAACAGCTTCTGTTAGTGCTCGGATAACAGGCGCCTTCCATTCTTTCTTGGGACTGGGAGTCGCGTAGTTATTGTTACCAAAGCGATAGCTGATGTTGCCTGAAACTCTGGTATCAAAGGCTTCGTCGTAGGAGAGGTTCGCGCCAAAGGTTAATCCATTACCCAGGTCATAAGCCAGATGGCCATTGATGCCTGATCCATCAGCTTCATCTAGATCACCCCGCTGGTAGTAGTAACCAAGAGACGCGTTGAGGTCAGGATTGATCTGGTAACCCACATCTAAGCCATAGGTATCGAGCGCGCCGCCCTCATACTTATTATTCAGTGTCTTTTCTGTATCACCTATGGGTACGAGTGCATAGGCATTGAAGTGCCAAGTATTTGAGACTGCTTCTAAACTTACAGCAACCTGCTGGAAGGAGACATCTTGCTTATTTGTAACCTTGATGCCTGTACCAGCATTACCGGTATCCATATCACGGCTGTCATAGCCAGCATTGACTCCATACATCCAAGAGCGGTCGTCGTTTAGCCAGCGGTAACCCAAGCGGGTCGAGGTGGAAAGCGAGACGCCAGCCACATCGGTATTAATGATACTGCTATAACCATCAAAATCAGCGAAGTTGGCATTGGCCTGGGCATCCAGAAACCAAACGTTATTGTCTTGAATAGACAAGGGAGCAAAGAAGCCAACCCCTGCCTGGTTGGGGGTGCCTGCGCCTTGCGTTGCGCCTCGAAGGCTCCAATCGAACCTGACTACATCTTTAAGATTGACCTCAATTGCCATAAGATCATCAGGTGGGCTTTCTTCTTTTGCTACAGCGGGAAGGAAGGGTGCGCTGGATAGCGCAAGCGCCGCAGCGCCTGTAAGCGATAAGGAGAGACGAATGGAACGCTGCACTGGTATTGAACTTTGCAATTGGGTAATCATCTGGGATGGATTCAGCAACATCTTATAGATGACATATAAATTAAGCAATTAACCAAGCTGGGCTAAGAATGATGGCGTTGGGCTTGGGATGTTTGGCTTAAACAGATTTCTAGATTGGGGCATTAAGTTTAATCAAAGTTCGGTAGCGTTAGAGAGGTTTGATGGGCTTATTAATTGGTTTTTTTAAGTTTGGCTGTGAGGAATGGATATTTTTGCTCACTTGAGCTAGTCCACCGATGCGCTGGCGGACTTCTTGAAATCAATCAGCAAAATATACCTGGTCTCATTGCAGTTATTCCATGCCTCATGGACTTCAGTATCGTCAAAAACAAATGCCTTGCCAGGCTGCCAGTTGTAAATGATATCCCCGACTCTTAACCCACACTCATTATTCATGTCTATGCAATCATCCTCTTGGCGTGCATTTGTCTTGGCTTTGGGAATAATTAGTCAAAGATGACAGCGAAGAACCTTATTTGTGTAGCCAGTGTGTGGCAAGATGCGAGTCTTTGGTGTCATGGCTGAGAAGCCGGCTGTTATCATTCCTGGTATCGCTTCTACGATTTTTGTTGTGATAGGGCAGCGATTGCAGTTTCCCGCCAGTTTCTCTCCAAATGCATGCAGGCCAAAGACTTTCCAGCTTCCATGATAAATCCCTCTTTCATGCCATAAATTAAAATAATCCTGGCCGCTATTCTTTTCTTTGTCTAGCAACCCTTTTAGCTCATAAAGAATTGATTCCCAATTCTTCTCAAGTTCTGTTAGGAATTTATAATTGCCATTCTCTGTGTTCACCTTTCTTTGGCAAGGCATGCAATGGTTATACTGCACTTGAATGGTTATGCCTGCCATTGTTGAGAGCTCCTGGTATGTGCGAATTACAAGTTGTTTTGTGGTGGGGTGTCTTTAATGGTCGACAATGAATTATGTATTCAATTTGTCTTTGGCAAAAATGACCCTCAGATGTTTGGCTGTTGATGGCTTTAGTCACGCCCTCCGCTAATACCTACACAGCTTTTGGCCTGGCGATATCAAGCGATTTGTCGTTGCCTGAGTTGGCGGTAGATCTCAACCCTGAGTCTGTTGTTGATCAGGTGAGCATCACTTCTTCAACTAAAGAAGATTGGCCTGAGTTGAATCCCAGTGAGCACAGCACACCAACTGTGCAGATGACCCCCAATGATTGGCGTTTAGAGCTTGAAGGAATCGGCTGGTTTCGTGTTCATCAAGGCCGTTCTATCTATTGGCAGCGATGGGATGACAGCGTCAGCGATCGCGATTTGAGAACGTTTCTTGTTGGTAGTGCCCTTGGGGCCTTAATGATTCAGCGCGGCAGCCTGATGCTGCACGCAACAGCATTGGTTAGGGATGGAAAGGCAGTGTTGTTGTTAGGTGCGCCTGCTAGCGGTAAATCGACCTTGGCCTGGTGCCTTCATCAACAAGGCTGGCGATTGCTGAGTAGTGAGCTCACGCTGATTGATCGGCAGGGGATGGTCTGGCCAGGCATGCAGCAGCTCAAGTTATGGCACGCCGCCGCCATGGAATTAGATCTGGACTGGAAGCAGATGCCAGTTGTTCGTAAAGGCTTGCAGCGTTTCTCCTTAATGCCTACTGATCTTTCAACTTCCAATCAGCCCGCTCCTTTGGCGGTGATTTATGGCATCACTCGTCGAGGCAAGGAGGACGATAAGGATCAAGAGGAAGAAGGGTTGAGAATACTTGCTTGGCCTGTGCTGAGACAGCAGGCAGCCTTGCTACAGATACGCAATCAGGCATTTCAGCCACGTTTTTACCGGGGTATGGAGCAAGAACAACAGTTGTTTTTGCATGCTGCTGCCTTAGTGCGTAGCGTTGGCCTGCATCGTTTACAGCTTCCGGATGATGTCAAACGTATGCAAATAGCCTTGAAATATGCAAATCTTCTCGATCCCATTTCGCTTGTTCCTAAGCAGAGTGAGCCTGAGTCGGAATCTTTGTCGAAGGCTGAAAAGTGATGGCGATCAACGATCAAGGCTATTGGTATCTGGCTTCTTATCCCAAATCTGGCAACACATGGTGTCGAGTATTCATTACCGAGTTGATGCGGCTTTCAGGTGAGGAGGAAGCGGAGGACGAGCTCAATCTAAATAGGGATGTAGACACTGGTGCGATTGCATCGTCACGTCACTGGTTAAATGATCAGTTGGGCATCAATACTTGCGACCTCAGCTTTGCTGAGTTGGATCCATTAAGGGGGCGAGCTGGTGAAACAGCTTGGCTGTTTGCAGAAGGTGAACGATTTCATAAGGTGCATGATGCTTTTCGCTCGCCAGATTCAAAGGGCAGGCCAGTCGTCAGCACAGCAGGTTGCAAGGGAGTTGTTTATTTCTTGCGTCACCCTGAAGATGTGGCGGTGTCGTTGAGCCATTTCTTTTCTTGGGATTTGGCTCGATGTGTAAACTTCCTTTTGGATCCATCGGCTGGATTAGTACCGCATGAGAATCATGGTGGCCATCAGGTACGGCAACATATGGGTCGTTGGGGGCAGCATGTGCTCTCTTGGGTCGAACAAACGCAAGTTCCTTCTTTGGTCATTCGCTATGAAGACATGCTGGCAAAAGGCCCGGAAACTTTTATGGCGTTAGCCCGATTTCTTGAGTTGTCGGATGAACCAGAGTTGGTGAATAAAGCTCTGGAAAATACATCGATCGATCGCTTGAAAAAGCTTGAAGATGAGGCTGGTGGTTTTGATGAGAAACCCGAAGGATGTGAACGTTTTTTTCGCTCAGGTCGTACGGGAGAAGGAGCAGAACAACTCAGCATTGAGCAGCGCCGCAGATTGTTTTCTGTGATGGAGGAGGTAATGAAACGCTTCTCTTATGATGGTCCTGCAGATGACTAAATCTGCGGCTCAATTTGAGTTTGAGTTTGTTTTTGGCCATGTAGATATCCATTTGAAGAAGGATCTGCAAGGCTTCTGGCAGGATAATATCTCGGTATATCAACCTACGCGTTATGAATGGGAGGTTGCTAATCAATTGGTTGCGATCAGAGCAACACCCTTCTCGACAGCAATGTTCAGCCATGCTTCTGTTTCGCGGCTACATGTATCTAGGCTGACCTCATAGTCTTCGGCTAATTGCCTGCAAATATCCTCAAGAGACATTGGAGTTCCAAGCAGCTCCCAGATTGCTGAGCCTGTTGAATTGAGCACCAAGTATTCGCAGGTTTCTAATTGAAATAAGGCTGTTTCTCCATCTAGGTCAGTAAAGATCGCCTTTGGATCACGCTTGTATAAGCATGCTTGTGTACTACGCTTAATCTTTTCCACTCTCTCTGCCAAGTTCCTTCGTTCTAATTCTGGTCTGTTTCAACTCATCTTTCTTGTTTTTCAGCACCTCAACCAGTTACGCCTTTATGTCCCCCTAGACCACCGCATCGAGATATTCATCCAGCAGGTTCGCCGATGGTCAAAACCATGGCGCCTGCTGCATCGTGGGAGTTGCTCATTGAGCCGTGTTCACAATCAAGTATCGCCACTGTCGGCCATCCAGTGGGCCAGTGACTTGAATGGGGTGTGTAGGTTTTGCGTCCAGGCGATTATCGCGCTTCGATCTGACGGGCGGTTCTGACTGATTTTCTTGTGCGCCCGGCAACGCTCTGCCGTGAAGCGGATGCCAAACACTGCGCTGGCCATCTGCTTCAGATAATCGGCAGGGGCATCTTCAAGTTTCCAGTCGGAACCCTGGGATTGCTCAAAAACGCGTACCTGGTGTGCCAGCAGATCCAGCAACTCGCGGTCGGGGACTTGTTCGAGTGCTCCGTAGAACTGACAGGCAACATAATTCCAAGTCGGCACCACCTTAGCGCTTTTCAGTTTTTCCGCGTACACCGAGGGGGAGATATAACCATCGGCGGCCTGAAACACCAGCCGGCAGGCCAAGGGCCCGCTGGACAGTATCTCCAGCAATGGATTGGATCGCACCAGGTGGCCACAGAAAATCGCGGGCTCATTACGATTGGTACACATGAAAGGGGCAAATACTGGGTCGCAAAGTGTTCCATCCACCGGATGGATCGAGGCGAACTTGACCAGTTCGGCTACCTCGACAGCATCTTGCGGTTCTTCACTGGAGAAGAGTTCGGGAGGATAACGCTTCATTGACACTGCAATCAGGTTGGGGCGCGACCTTCACACATGTCTTTATTCCACCGTGACCGATTTGGCAAGATTACGCGGCTTGTCCACATCGGTACCCTTGATCAGGGCAACATGGTATGAAAGCAGCTGCAGAGGAACGGTGTAGATAATCGGTGCGATAGCGCTGTCCACCGGCGCCACATGCAGCACCTGAACATCCTCGCTTTCGATCAAGCCTGATGCCGGATCGGCAAAGAGGTACAGTCTTCCGCCGCGTGCGCGCACTTCCTCAAGATTCGATTTCAGTTTCTCAATCAGAAGATCATTGGGTGCCACAGCGACTACCGGCATTCTCTCATCGACCAGCGCCAGGGGGCCGTGTTTAAGTTCTCCGGCAGCGTAAGCCTCGGCATGGATGTAGGAGATCTCCTTGAGTTTAAGCGCGCCTTCCATCGCAATAGGGAAATGTGCGCCGCGCCCCAGGAACAGTGCGTTCTGCTTGTCGCCAAAAGCCTGGGCCATATTTGCAATAGCAGCCTCCATGCCAAGCGCTGACTCCAGGGCTGCAGGCAGAGTGCGGATCTGATGAACCACGTGGGCCTCGAACCCTGAGTCGAAACCCTGGCGTCGCGATAGCACCAGTGCCAGCAGTAGCAAGCCCGTCATTGCGCTGACAAAGGTCTTGGTCGAGGCAACGCCTATCTCCGGGCCACAATGGGTCATGAAAGCCAGATCGGACTCGCGCACCAAGGAAGACTCGGGGACGTTGCAGACAACCAGGGAACCCGCTACTCCCTGGCGTTTGGCTTCTTCAAGCGCCGCCAGAGTATCGGCGGTTTCGCCGGATTGAGAAATAGTAACCACCAAAGTGCCCTCACGAGACGCATGTCGGCGGTAGCGGTATTCGCTCGCGACCTCCACCTCACAAGGGACTCCAACATATTCCAGCCAGTGTCGCGCCACGAGCCCGGCGTGGTAGCTGGTGCCACAGGCAATTATGCGTACCTGGCGCGTGGCGTCGAAAATCCTGGAGGCCTCGCGACCGAAAGAGTCTTCCAGCACCTGATCGCCCTGTAATCTACCTTCCAGCGTGTCAGCCACGGCGCGAGGCTGTTCATGAATTTCCTTTTGCATGAAATGACGATACTCACCCAGATCAGCACTATCGCCTGACTGGGAACTGGTATGCACCAATCGATCGACCACAACACCTGTGCGGTCTTTAATCAGGCAGTTCGCGCCCCGTAGGTCGACAACATCGCCGTTCTCTAGCACCTGATACTGGCGCGTCACAGGAAGCAGGGCATTAATATCAGACGCAATAAAAGACTCATCGCCGGTGCGGCCCAGCAGCAAAGGGGGGCCCTGTCGAGCCGCAACCAACCGATCAGGCTCGCCCGCATGCACAACCGCAAAGGCGAAACTACCCTCAAGTTCTTTCATAGTTGCGCGCACAGCGTCAGCAAGGTCCAGGCCCTTTTGCAGATGCAGATACACCTGGTGTACCACGACCTCAGTATCAGTCTGTGAAGTGAACGCCAGGCCTGCTTCGTGCTGCTTTTGTCGAAGAGTCTCGTGATTCTCGACGATCCCGTTGCAGACCAACGCCAGGGTGCCGTTACAGATATGTGGATGAGCGTTGGGTTCGGTGACACCGCCGTGTGTGGCCCAACGAGTATGGGCAATACCCGTCATCCCCACCAACGGAGTCTGGTTCAACGCCTGCTCAAGTTCGACAACCTTGCCTACGGTACGAGCGCGCTCCAGATCACCGTCCTGGTTGATAATGACGACGCCGGCCGAGTCATAACCGCGATACTCCAGACGGCGCAATCCCTCAAGCAAAAAACCGCTGGCGTCACAGTTTCTTACCGCACCGACTATCCCGCACATAGCGTCTTTCTCCGAGTCATTGTTTTTCGATGACAAGCCTGTTGCTGTCGGGCAGATATGAATGCATTCAGTCTTTTTTCTTTTGCGGGCGCTGCCAATCGTCCCGGGTCTTTTGGTCAGCACGGGTCAGAACCAGCTGGCCGGAAGGTATATCGCGGCTGATAGCAGAGCCGGCACCAATGGTTGCGCCGTCGCCCACCGTCACTGGTGCAACCAGTGCAGTGTTCGAGCCAATAAAAGCGTCGTCACCAATGTGGGTCTGGTGCTTGTTGGCACCATCGTAATTGCAGGTAATCACGCCAGCACCAATGTTTACCCGCTGACCGATCTGTGCATCGCCCACATAGGCAAGGTGATTGGCCTTACTGTCTTTCCCCAGGGTTGCGTTTTTGGTTTCGACAAAATTGCCCACACGGGCGCCGGTCGCCAGTGTTGTCCCAGGTCTCAGGCGAGCAAACGGCCCGATAGTGCAGTTAGCTGCTATCTTCGCCCCCTCAATAATACTGCTCGCTCGCACCTCGACACCATCGCCAATCTCGCTGTCGATGATCTGACAATTCGGGCCAACACGAACATTTGAACCTAAAGTCACTGTTCCCTCAAACACTACGTTGACATCGATTTCACAATCGTTGGCAAAACTCAGTTGGCCGCGCAGGTCAAAGCGTGCCGGATCATACAGGGTCAGCCCGGCACTCATAAGTGAGTTGGCCTGGCGCAACTGAAAAAATCGCTCGGCTTGGGCCAGTTCTCCCCGGCTATTGATACCATTTATCTCTGCTGGATCAGCGCAGCTTACACTGCTAACCGTTACTCCAGAGCGGGCAGCGCAGCCAACAACATCGGTCAGGTAATACTCATCCTGGCGATTAACGTTGTCGACTTCGCTAAGCCAAGCGCTAAACTGTTCGGCGGGGCCCGCCATAAAACCCGTATTAATTTCAAGGATCGTGCGCTCAGCCTCACTAGCATCACGCTCTTCAACGACTGCGATGACCTTATCGCACTCATCACGGACGATTCGACCATACCCGGTGGGATCGCTCAGCTCGGCAGTCAACAGTGCTAAACCGCCAGGCTCGAGGGCAGTAACCAGAGTGTTCAGTGTGTTTTCGCGCACCAAGGGCACGTCGCCGTACAGTACCAGTATCGTTGCACCGGGTGAGATATGGGGCAGAGCCTGGCTAACGGCATGGCCAGTTCCCAGTTGTTCGACCTGTTCAACCCAGTTGATATTGCCCGATTCACCCAGCTGTTCACGAACTGCCTGCGCACCATAGCCACAAACCGCGTGGATGCGCGCCGGTTCCAGCATCGCCGCAGTGCGCAGAACATGATCCAGCAGGGGCCGTCCGGCAAGACGATGTAGCACCTTAGGCAAGGCAGAGCGCATGCGGGTGCCTTTGCCGGCTGCGAGTACGATAACTTCGAGCGTCATAAGAAGAATATTACTGCAATCACTGCGGGGTGGGGGACACTAGGTGTGTCAAAACCAAATTCAGTGAATGCTTTGCTGGACCTGGGCCGCCAGTTCCACAGGTGTGGCATCGCGCACTTCGGTTACACGGACGATGAAAGTAATGTCTTGCCCTGCGAGCGGGTGATTGCCGTCGATAATGATCTGTTCGTCATCGACGCGGGTCACCCTGAAATGCATCGGCTCACCCTGTTCGTTCTCGGCGTCGAGCTCGGCGCCCACATAGCGTAGTTCTTCAGGCGCATTATCGATATCGTCCGAAAAGGTCAGGCCCGGATCATGCGGGCCAAACGCTTGGGTGGCGGTCAGGAATACCTTGGCAGTCTCACCCACCGCCAAGCCCTCAAGCGCTAGCTCGATCTGTGGAAACAGTGGATTACTCTGGACACCGTGCACATAAGAGATAGGCAGGCCACTATGCTCGGCAATATTGCCCAATCCATCACGGATAGTGTAAGCAATCGATACCATCTTGTTGACGCCAACCTGCTGCGACATGGAATCTGCTCGGTACGGTGCTGCCCAGTCGGGCGTATCAGCCTCGACCTCTGCCGCGCAATTTCTGGATAGCCCGAAGTTGCGCAGCGGCCTGAATCAGTTCCGCTTTGGCTTTGGCAAGATCCATCTCACCGCTCCGATCGCTCATCGCCTGCTCGGCGCGACGCTGTGCTTCCAGCGCGGCGGCCTCGTCCAGATCATGAGCGCGCAGTGCAGTGTCCGACAATACGGTAACCAAGTGGCCCTGAACCTCGAGCATGCCGCCGGAAACAAAAAAGAATTCTTCTTCGCCAGACTCCTGTTGCACCCGTACTTCGCCAGCCTTGAGGCGGGTCAGTAACGGTGCATGCTGAGGTGCAATCCCGATTTCACCCATTTCGGCTGGTGCAAACACCATGGTGCCTTCACCGGACCAAACTTCTTCTTCGGCGCTGACAATATCGACTTTAATGGTGTTGGCCATTACTCTTGCCTATGGTCCTGATCAGGTAACGTTTTTGGCGTTTTCGATCGCTTCTTCGATGCCGCCGACCATATAGAAAGCCTGTTCCGGAATATCGTCGTACTCACCATCAATGATGCCCTGGAATCCACGGATCGTGTCCTTGAGAGACACAAACTTGCCGGGTGAGCCGGTGAAAGTTTCGGCGACGAAAAAGGGCTGTGACAGAAATCGTTGAATCTTGCGGGCCCGGGTTACCGCCTGCTTATCTTCCTCCGACAGCTCATCCATGCCCAGAATTGCGATGATATCTCGCAATTCTTTATAGCGCTGAAGAGTGCCCTGCACGGCCCGAGCGGTATCATAGTGCTCCTGGCCAACAACCAATGGATCCAGTTGCCGGCTGGTCGAATCAAGTGGGTCCACCGCCGGGTAAATACCGAGCTCAGCAACCTGACGGGATAACACCAGCGTTGCATCTAGATGCGCGAAGGTCGTGGCAGGTGAAGGATCGGTCAAGTCATCAGCTGGCACGTACACAGCCTGGAACGAGGTGATCGAGCCGGTGCGAGTCGACGTAATCCGCTCCTGCAGTACTCCCATCTCAGCTGCCAGCGTCGGCTGATAGCCCACAGCCGACGGCATACGACCCAGCAGCGCCGAAACCTCGGTACCGGCAAGGGTGTAACGGTAGATGTTGTCTACAAACAGCAGCACGTCCCGACCTTCGTCGCGGAAATGCTCGGATATCGTCAATCCGGTCAAGGCAACACGCAAACGGTTGCCCGGTGGCTCGTTCATCTGGCCAAAGACCATAGCGACCTTGTCGAGCACGCCCGACTCTTTCATCTCATGATAAAAGTCATTGCCTTCACGAGTTCGCTCGCCCACACCGGCAAACACCGACAAACCCGAATGTTCCTTAGCAATATTGTTGATCAGTTCCATGATCGTAACGGTCTTGCCCACACCGGCACCACCAAATAGGCCAATCTTGCCACCCTTAGAGATCGGCATAATCAGGTCGATTACCTTGATGCCAGTTTCAAGAATATCGACTGTGGGTGACTGGTCCGCGTATCCCGGGGCCTTGCGATGAATCGGCAACTGCTGGTCGCTTTCGACCGGGCCTGCATCGTCTACCGGGTTACCCAACACGTCCATGATCCGGCCCAGGGTTTTTTCGCCCACCGGCACCGTAATGGGCGCCCCACTATTACTGACTTCCAGCCCGCGTTTCAAGCCGTCACTTGATCCCATGGCAATGCTTCGCACAATGCCGTCACCCAGTTGTTGCTGGACTTCCAGTGTCAGGCCCGTTTCGCTGACATTGAGGGCGTCGTATATCCGCGGTACCGACCCGCGTGGGAACTCGATGTCCACCACGGCGCCGATAATTTCAACGATGTTGCCGGTGCTCATAGCATGTTTCCTCGTAAAGGTTCCTTGTCTTTCCTGGGCAGGATCGAGCGCTAAACCGCCGCTGCTCCGCCAACAATTTCGGATATTTCCTGGGTAATGGCTGCCTGACGCGCCTTGTTATAGACCAGCTGCAACTCATCAATCAGGTTGCCCGCGTTATCAGACGCAGACTTCATCGCCACCATTCGCGCCGCCATCTCGCAAGCAATGTTCTCAACCACGCCGCGGTAGATCAGCGACTCGACATAGCGCATCATCAGCGCATCAATTACTTCGCGGGCATCCGGCTCGTAGAGGTAATCCCAGTGCTGCTCGAGGCGCTCGTCCGGCTCGGATGCCGCAACTGGAATCAACTGGTCGACCCGGGGCTGCTGCGTCATGGTGGTGACAAAACCATTGTGCGCTAAGAACAGCCGATCAATACGGCCATCAGTAAACCCATCCATCATAATCTTCATGGCGCCAATCAGTTCGGCCAACTGCGGCTTGTCACCAAGATGGGCCGCCTCCGAGACGATGTTCACGCCCAGGCGTTTAAAAAAACCCAGGCCTTTGCTGCCGATAATAGTCACATCGATATCGACGCCTTTATCGCGCCACTCGGTCATCGAATTAACCACTTGGCGAAACAGATTGATGTTAAGGCCGCCACAAAGGCCCCGATCACTGGACACTATGATGAAACCCACACGCTTGACTTCGCGAGTCTTGGTATAGCTGTGCTTATACTCAAGGTTGGCCTGCGCCAGGTGCGCCATCACGTTACGCATCTTCCCGGCATAGGGGCGAGCCTGGTTCATCCGCTCCTGGGCGCGACGCATCTTGCTCGCAGCGACCATCTGCATCGCCTTTGTGATCTTCTGAGTATTCTGGATACTCTTGATCTTGGTCCGGATTTCCTTGGCGCCTGCCATATCGTGATGCTCCGCGAGTTAGCCTGAACGCTTACCAGCTACCGTTGGTCTTGAAGTCCTTCAGCGCATCGTGCAACTTGGCAACGACTTCGTCGTTATAGGCCTGATCACGATTCAGCTCGTCCAGAAAATCACTGTACTGGCTCTTCATATGACTCTGCATCGCCTGCTCAAACTCCACAACTTTGCGAGTCTCAACGTCATCGAGGTAACCCTCGTTAATTGCGAAAAGGCTGACTGCCATTTCTGCCACCGACATGGTCGAGTACTGTTTTTGCTTCATCAGTTCAGTCGCGCGCTCACCCCGTTCGAGCTGTTTGCGGGTCGCTTCGTCAAGATCAGAAGCAAACTGGGAGAAGGCTGCCAGCTCACGGTACTGTGCCAGTGCGAGGCGAATACCGCCGCCGAGTTTCTTGATAAGGCCACACTGAGCTGCGCCGCCGACCCGGGAAACCGACAGGCCGGCATTAATCGCGGGACGAATACCGGCGTTAAACAGGTCCGTCTCGAGGAAGATCTGACCATCAGTGATTGAGATCACATTGGTAGGCACAAAGGCTGATACGTCACCTGCCTGGGTTTCAATAATGGGCAGTGCCGTCAACGATCCGGTCTTGCCCTTAACTTCGCCTCCGGTACGCTTCTCAACTTCCTCTGGGTTGATACGCGCAGCCCGCTCGAGTAATCGTGAATGCAGGTAAAAAACATCTCCAGGGTAAGCCTCACGGCCTGGCGGTCGACGCAGCAGGAGGCTAACCTGCCGGTACGCCCAGGCCTGCTTGGTCAGGTCATCGTAAATAATCAGGGCATCTTCGCCGCGGTCGCGGAAATACTCGCCCATGGCGCACCCGGAGTACGGAGCGATGTACTGCATGGCTGCAGACTCCGCTGCCGATGCGGAAACTACGATGGTATGCGCCATCGCGTCGTGCTCTTCTAACTTACTGACCACAATGGCTACCGAGGATGCTTTCTGGCCGATAGCGACATAAATACACTTAACGCCCGTGTCCTTCTGGTTGATGATGGTATCGATCGCTACTGCGGTTTTGCCGGTTTGGCGATCGCCGATGATAAGTTCGCGCTGGCCGCGGCCGATCGGCACCATCGAGTCGATGGACTTTAGGCCAGTCTGCATCGGCTCAGACACTGACTGGCGGGTGATGACGCCTGGCGCGATGCTCTCGATCGGCGATCTGGTTTCCGACTCAATCGGGCCCTTGCCGTCAATGGCTTGACCAAGCGAATCCACAACGCGTCCGAGCAAGCCTGTGCCTACCGGCACCTCGAGGATTCGTCCGGTGCACTTGACCGTATCACCTTCGACGATATGCTCGTAGTCTCCAAGTATTACGGCGCCCACCGAATCCTGCTCGAGGTTAAGCGCCAGGCCGAAGGTGTCGTTGGGAAACTCCAACATCTCACCCTGCATAGCGTCAGCCAGGCCATGCACACGGCTAATCCCATCAGTAAGACTGACCACAGTACCTTCGGTACGTGCCTCAGCTCCGGCATCAAAATCCTTTATCCGCTCCTTGATCAGTTCGCTGATTTCGGAGGGGTTCAGTTGCATAGCCATTCTTTAATTCCTCGTGAAGCCGCTTGCAGCGCCTGGGTCAGGCGCCAACTGCAGCTGCCAATTTCTCGAGCCGGGCCCGAACTGAGTCGTCAATAACAAGATCGCCAGCGCGGATGACTGCGCCGCCAATCAGTGATTCATCTGTGCTGACTGTCAGCTCCACACGCCGACCCAGCCGCTTTTCCAGAGCCTGGGTAATACGCTGACGGTGCTCGTCGGGTACTGCGAGCGCGCTCTCAAGATGTGCCTGGACCGTGCGCTCTGCATCGGCTCGTAGCAGTTCGTACTGCTCTGCAACCGCGCTAAGTACGTCAAGCCGTCGATTGCGAGCCAGCAGCCTCACTAGATTTCTGCCAACATCATCCAGCAATTCACCACAGCTGTCGATCAGGATTGTGGCGATCTCTTCACGAGCCACGCGTGGGTGGGAGAAAAGAGTGCTCACCTGTGGCTGGGTCGCTATCTCGGCTAACGCATGCAACACCTCCGACCAACGTACATAGTCGCCAGAGTCCCGGGCCAGTTCAAATACGGCCTGGGCGTAGGGGCGGGCAATGCTGGATATTTCTGACACGGTAGCTGTGAATTGGTTGGATTGGTGTGCGTTACAGTTCGGCCGTCAGGTCATCCAGCATCTGTGCATGGGCGCTGGGATCAACCTCGCGGGCCAAAATACGTGATGCACCGGCAACTGCCAGTGTGGCTAACTGCCCCCGCAGAGACTCGCGGGCCAGGTTGGCTTCTTTCTCGATCTCACTACGGGCCGCAACCAAAATACGTTCGCCTTCGGTCCGAGCATTGCCCTTGGCTTCTTCGATCATCTCAACCTCGCGGCGTTCTGCTCGGCGGATGATCTCCTGCGCCTGCTCCTTGGCTTCAGTAGTTACCTGTGCAACATGCTCCTGGGCTCTGGCTTTTTCCCGTTGCCCTTCTTCAGCTGCAGCCAAGCCATCAGCGATCTTGGTCTTTCTTTCGTTGAGCGCCGAGATAATCGGCGGCCAGACGAATTTCATGCAGAACCAGACGAAAATAACAAAAGCAATGCTCTGACCGATCAGCGTCAGGTTGATGTTCATAGCCTGTACCTTGTAACTGGTGGTCAGCCGCCTACAACGGCGAACATGATGTACAGCGCGATCGCTACACCGATGATCGGGATAGCATCGACGAGGCCCATCACAATAAAGAACTGGGTACGAAGCATCGGCAGCAATTCAGGCTGGCGGGCAATACCCTCAAGAAAGCGGGCGCCCAAAACGCCAACGCCAACGCCAACGCCTATGCCGGCAAGGCCAAGCAGCACTGCACCGGCAACGTAGAGTAGAGCAATTTCCATGAGTTTCTCCTGTAGGAAGTTGTCAGGTTAAGTCAAATATAAACCGAATAAAGAAAACTAGTGCTGGCTATGGGCCATCTCCAAATACACAATAGTCAGTGTCATAAAGATGAACGCCTGCAGCAATACGATCAGTATATGGAACACTGCCCACGCCCACTGCAACACCCCCCCAGCGACTGCCAGTACCGCACCACCAGAAAACAATAGTGCAATTAGGATAAAAATCATCTCCCCGGCAAACAGATTACCGAAAAGGCGAAGTGACAGCGATATGGGTTTGGATATCAGGCTGACGAACTCAAGAAAGAAGTTTGCCGGCACGAACAGAATTTTGAGAATCGGATTTTTGGCCTGAAAAGGCTGCATGGTGAGCTCAGCGGCAAACCCGCCCAGGCCTTTCACCTTGATACTATAGAACAGTGTCAGCACGAATACGCCCAACGCCATACCGAAGGTCGCATTTGGGTCAGTGGTAGGTACCACCTTCATGTATTCGATCCCCATCAGCTGAGCGATCTGCGGAATCCAGTCAACCGGCACCAAGTCCATGGTGTTCATCAGCAGCACCCAGACAAACAGCGTCAGGGCCAGCGGCGCGACTATATCGTTCTTGTGTGAAAACGATCCGCGAACGTTATCGTCCACGAATTCGACGATCCACTCGACGAAGTTGAGAAAACCATTGGGGGTCTGTGCGCTTGCGCGTTTTGCCGCTTTTCGAAAACCCCACAGGAACAGGGCTCCGAGCAATACCGACCAAAACATGGTATCGAGATGGATTGCCCAGAATCCCATCGCTTTTGCTTCAGCCGCGCCATGGGCAACGCCCCAGCTACCATCCGCATGCTGACCATAGGTCAGGTTCTGCAGATGGTGTTTAATGTATTCGGTAGTGGTTTGCGCGTCGCTTGCCATGTCTAAGTGTCGCTACTTTGTACAGTGATTGCCCCGAGGGTTGCCGCGAGCAAGGCTGTCACCAGTCCTGTCAGGAAACCTGCAATCGCCAGATCCTTTATCAATGCGAATGCCAGCGCGCATAGAGCGCCGATAATCACTAATTTACCAAATTCCGCTCGGTACAGGTTGAGCAGCGTCCTCTCGGCCGATGCATCAACTAGGGACGCGTAGACCCGCCAAACGGCGTACACATTTGCCAACAACCCAACGATACCACCCAATAGTGCCGAGCGCGCCTGTCCGTCGGTCAACAGCGCTAGCAGCAATACTACGCCACCAACCGCAATGACCGCGGCGCCAAGAATCCGCCAGAGGGTTTTGCCAACGGGCGTTTTCGCCTGGGCTTTGCACGCTGCTGCCATCTGGGTGCCGGAAACCTCGGCTTGGGCCCGGGGCCAAACGTATATTGCCCCCGTGAGTTATTTGCACTACAACAAAGGGTCGCGCAGTATAGGGGAGCGCCACCGCAAGGGTCAATCCTATATCCCAATAAACAGCCGTTATCTGGCTCAAAAAAGCCGCGTTGACCAAATTCTGGCACAAGAACCCTATCCGGGGGTCAAACTGTGCTCAGCAGATCAATTCGGCCCAGCGCGCGCGCAAACTATCAGTATCCGTATATCCAGCACACAAAAGACCATAGCGGGAATTACTCTCATCGTCCTCACAGCGCCAGATGACGGTAGGAAAACCAGTCACACCAAAAGTGCGTACTGTTGCCAATTCACCGGCAAATGTCTTTTGTGTCTGTGGCGCCTCCAGATCACGGGCAAATTGCCCACTATCGATTCCAATTTGATGGGCTATCGCGATCAGAGTATCGGTATCAGAAGGGTTGCGGGCCTCAAGGAAGTACCCACGCTGTATTGCCTCATACATAGTTGATCGGGCACATCGGTCCTGCAAGCCTGCCGCTATCACGGCCCGGCAAGCCGGATAAGTAGTGCGGCGCGGCTTGCACGTCTCCCAGAACTCGAAATTAAACAGGGCGCTGGTCCGACTGGCGACGGTGCGCCAAGCGTTTTGAACATACTGACGAGTCGGCTCATCCATCGGCTGGTCCGTGTCTTGCGCTAAGCCGCCCATCAAATCGATGATCTGAACCGATGATGGCAATTCTTCGCGCAACGCATGCCAAACCGAACTGAATCCCCAACACCAGCTACACATCGGATCGACGATTAGATAGAGCGTCATCTTCATATCAAGACCGAGTTGCTCTGTATGGAAATGTTATATGGAGATATAGACTGTTTCATCTTGGCACCGGTCAGAGTCTGGATCGTCCTGAGGTTAGCCAGGCGGTATTGCCACCGCCCCAGTTAACCGTTTAATCAGCTAAACCCTATTTAAGTACGCCCACTGTATCCGATACCTGAAAGCGTCAGCTACTACGATCCTTAACAGCGGGCCGCGCAGTCTTGGCCGCGACCAGCGCCGTGGCGTCGGCTGGCCGTGAAAGATGCTTTAGTAAGGCATATCAAGCCTTGTTATTTCAATTCAGAAGTAGTCGAAAATATGATCCAGCGTGCTAGACTTTTAGCGTTTTCTATTCCCTCGTATGGTTGACCCAATGGACATTGAACACGCACGCTTTAATATGATCGAACAGCAGATCAGGACCTGGGAGGTACTGGATTCTTGGGTGTTGTCAACGCTGCAGGATTTTCACCGCGAAGATTTTGTCCCTGCCGGATACACGGATCTGGCGTTTGCAGATATTCAGATACCTATCGGCCACGGCCAAACCATGATGGAGCCCAGGCTTGAAGCAAGGCTGCTGCAGACCCTGGCTCTCACCGGAGGGGAATCCGTTCTTGAAATCGGAACCGGAACGGGTTACATGACCGCATTATTGGCCCGTTGTGCCAAAACGGTGACTAGCGTCGATATCCATGGTGATTTCCTGAAAGGCGCAGCACAACGTCTAAGAGAAACAGGTATTAACACGGTGACTCTTGAGGAAGGAGACGCGGCAAATGGCTGGAAGCCAGGGTCCACATGGGACGCTATTTTGCTGACGGGTTCCGTTCCTGAAATTCCACTTGCGTTTAAAAGGGCCGTGGCAAAAAATGGCCGTTTGGTTGCAGTGGTTGGACAGGATCCAATAATGGAAGCCATAATCATCTCTCGAGACGCCGATGGGGCCTTGTCACGCCGATCTCTTTTCGATACCCATGTGGCGCCGTTGATCAACACACCTCCAAAACGCGCTTTTGAGTTCTGATGGGCGCCGGTATCCGAGTCATGAAACTACGCCAACTGCTCCATTTACCGGGCTTACTGGTATCTGCCAGCATCCTCAGCATTGCTTCGGTTAACGCTCAAGAAAACCCGGTCTACACTGTTCAGTCGGGCGATACGCCGTGCGAGATCGCGGAGTTTTTTCGAGTGCCCTGCGCTCAGTTGATTGATGAAAACGACCTTGGCGCCGACCCAATCATTTATACCGGGCAAATACTCAAAGTGCCCCTACTGGGCACTGCCGGCACAAACACTGACGACATTGCGCAAACCCAAATCCAGGCTCAAATACAGGACACCCGCCCGGTAGAAGTTACAGCGGTCGTTGTGGCATCAACCGATGATGCCACAACGATAAATGTCGCTGACCTGGTCACCGTATACCAGCTGGCCAAGGCCAGCGACCCGGTTTTTGCAGCTGAAGGTTACCGTCACGATGCGGCGGCTGAAATCCTCCCCTTGTCCCGAGCTGCCTTGAGACCACAGTTAACAGCGGCCGGCGCTCTTACCAGTGCATCTACTGACAGTCTTGATACGACGTCCGCATCTGTCGCGCTTTCACAGACACTATATAACCGCGCCAGCTCTCTGGCAGTGAAACAGGCGGGCCAGCACCACGCACAGGCAGCACTTGTATTTGCCGTTGCCACCGAATCTCTGATCACTCGCACCGTCAATGCCTACTTCTCGGTGCTTGCGATGCAAGACAATGTTGAGCTATCCCAAAGCAACCAGCGCGCTATCGGTCGCCAACTCGAACTGGCGGAACAGCGTCTCGAAGTCGGCTTAGGCACTCGGACCGACTTGTTTGATGCACGCGCCCGGTATGAAAACGCCGTGGCCGACACCATTGAGGCAGAGAAACTGTTGGACGATGCCCGCCAGACTCTAATTGCGCTAGTCGGTGAGGATATGGGTGAATTACAGCCATTAGCTAAATCGGCCCAACTGATACCGCCCCAACCGGATGACGCGGAGCAATGGGTGGCACGCGCGCTCAGTGACAATCGGTCTCTCAAGGCAAAATCTCTGGGGATATCGCTTTCATCGCTCGAGATCGATCGACAGCAAGCGCAACGCTTGCCCGACGTGGGCCTGCAATTATCAGGAAATTACAGCGATACCGTCTCAGGTGACGATACCTCCGCGCGAATAACGCTTTCGGTCAACATCCCTTTTTACCAGGGGGGGCTGGTCAACGCCCGAGTGCGCGAGGCTGCCGAAAACCGCAATGCAGCTCGCTCTGATTACGAGGCAGCGTCCCGAGACATCCGTCGGGATACCCGCCAAACTTTTCTTGGGATCAAGAGTCGGCTTCGCCGGGTGGCTGCGCTAGCAGAGGCGGTTCGGGCGGGGGAAAACGCGTTGCTGGGTAAAGAAGAAAGTTTCGCCGCTGGGCTGACCACCAATATTGCTGTTCTGGATGCTCAACGCGACCTTTTTCGGGCGGAGCGCAATTACACGAAAGAGCGTTACGAATACATCATGCAAATGCTGCAACTGGAGCGCTTGTCAGGTGATCTCAACGAGGACGATGTTGCCCGGGCCAACGCCTGGCTCACTGGCAACAGCTAGGGTGCCCCCCTTGCCTTGGCCGCTACCGTAGCGCAAACACCACTCGGCCGCTGCCAAAGGGCGTCTCGAAACTAGCTTCGAAGCGGCCATTCGTATCCGGCTCCACAGCGAGCCCAATCGATCCTAACGCCAGCAAGTCTCCAGCCTTAAGAAATCGACCCCTTTTTTGCAGTAGTTGTTTGAGTTCAAGCACGGCCTGTAATGGATCTGTACCGGTAACCAGCCCGCTGCCGTGGCTGACGGTTTTCCCATCATTTTGGAAAAGATGCGCAGTGAAGGCCCCTGCCCAGTCGTCTACCGTTATCGATGATGGAACTACAATCGGCCGCCCGAGTACCAAGTACCGCACCCCACCATTGATGGCAATCAAGGCCGCAGAATCGAAACGTTGCGTAGCCACAAGCAGCTGGTCGCGAACTTCAACGGCAGGCAGTACTTCAGAGATTTGAGCTGCCACGGCCGCTAAGGTCTCTGCCTCGTTGATCCGTTTTGAACCTACCCGTATCAGCAGTTCGAGCTCAACCGACGGATTGCATTCGCGTGCACGATGAAGCGTAGCACCACTAGAGGTAAACATATTTTCCAGTAATACAGCGCTGAACAGCGCACCGCCGGCGGCGCTGTCTCGCTGATACCCTGCCACCGGACCGTAGTCTGGCGCTAGATTCATCATCAGAAAATCCTGCACCTCGATCGCTTTAGAAATCGCCAGATTTGGTAATGGCCCTGCCAACCGATGGCGCTCGACATAGGCCTTTAGCACCAGGGCCAGAGTTTCCTGAGCAGGGTTGGCTTGAGCCGCTGACGGCAAGAATAATCCACTCGCCAGGGCGAGGGTCACCAGAATACACAGTTGCCTTTTCATCGATGGGTATTTTGACCAACTCTAAAGGCGCTTACAAAAAAAGCTCCCGTTAACTAAAAATCGCGCTCTAAACCCTTACCCAGCGTTGACCCCGTCACGTATACTATAGGTTATGCCTCACAGCGGCTCGGCCGACACCAAACAGCGTGCCAAATGGTATCTCGAGGTCATCATATGACCCCGGATGCGTCACCCCGTCATTACAGCCGCATTAGCATCACCGAGGCAGGCCGCCTTTTCGAGGTATCAACCAATACGATCCGGCGACGGGTCAAAAAGGGTCACCTGACTCCTTTCCAACGCCAAGACCCTGGTGGGAGACCACGTTATCTATTTGATATCACCGATCTGATCCGAGTATTCGGAGAGCCGGGGTCTACAAGAAGTGTCATGTCTAGAGCTAGTGACATCGACATCCCAAGTCACGTTACAGGTCAAAAAACGACGGAACAACCAGTGTATTCAGACAAGCTTAACCAGTTACAACAGGACCATGCTGCTCTCAAAGCTCGCTTTGAAGCACAAAGCCGCCACCTTGAAGATCTTCAGCGATTGCTAACACCACGATTGGTTTCGCCTGACTCGGTTGGCCAGCGCGCTTCCCGCTATGTGGGCGAGCTTTCCCGAGCCTTTCGGGGCCAGAACCGTTGAGCCCTCAAAGAATTTTTTCGGGCCGGGCCAGGGCCTTGATGCACGCGCTGATGGTGATTTTAGTGCTGTCCTTAGCCCACCCGGCGATGGCCGCGCCCTCATCTGATCCACTCGAGTCGTTTAATCGAGCAATGTACACATTCAACGATGTCTTCGACCGCGCGCTGGTCAGGCCTCTCGCTACGGGCTACCGATACGTCATCCCAAGCCCGGTTCGCCGAGGGGTTGGTAATTTTTTCAGTAACCTGCGCGCGCCAACCACATTCATTAATGACCTACTGCAAGGCAAGCCAGCTCGCGCTCTTCAGACTCTAGATCGCTTTTTGTTAAATAGCTCGGTCGGGCTTTTTGGCCTTATAGATATTGCAACCCAACTCGGAAAACCGCCTCACAAAGAGGATTATGGACAAACGCTCGCCGTGTGGGGGGTGCCGAGTGGGCCCTATCTAGTCCTGCCTTTTTTAGGCCCCAGCACAGTGCGAGACTCTATCGGGAAGATTCCGGAATTCTATATTGCTGACCCTTTATGGCAGCCGGACAATCTAACAGTTACTGTGGCTCGTTTTAGCCTACGGTTAATAGATCTTCGTTCAAGACTGCTTGGAGTTGACCGAATACTGCAGATGCAGGTAGATCCATATCTGTTCCTGCGAGAGACATACCTGCAGCAAAGAAGCGCACAGATCGGCGACAGCGGGACGCCCGGGGCAGAGCGCTTTGGGGGGTTTGAAAAACTGCTGCTAGAAGAGTAACACGGGCCTGGATCTAGATTGGCAACCTGGGCAATAGGCGATATTCAAGGCTGCGATGTGGCCCTTGATCGCTTGCTGAAAACCATAAGCTTTGACTCACAGGCTGATCGCTTGTGGTTGGTTGGCGACCTTGTAGGACGCGGGCCGGATTCCCTAGCAGTGCTGGATCGGTTGATTGACCTTGGACCGTGTGTAGTCAGCGTGCTTGGCAACCATGACCTGCATTTTCTGGCTGTTGCGGCAGGCGTTCAATCACCCAAAGCTGAGGAGAAACTCGATAGCATCCTCGCCCATCCGAGCTTACAAAAGTATGTTGATTTCTTTAAGAATCAATCACTTATACATGTTTGTCCTAAGTTGAACGCGGTGATGACCCATGCCGGTGTTTACCCAAGGTGGACTGTGGACCAAGCGGTCGCTCTGGCCAGTGAAGTAGCTGATGCACTGCGTGGAGCGCAGTGCGAAGAGTTCTTATGCCACATGTACGGTGACGCCCCAAGATGCTGGAATACAACGTTGTCAGGATGGGAGCGGTTGCGTTTTATCACCAACACGTTCACTCGTATGCGAGTTGTTGATCAACACGGATGTCTCGATCTGAATTACAGAGACGACGCTGCAGCTGCGCCGTCTGGCCTCACAGCGTGGTTTGATATTCCGAATCCCGGACTTGCGGACTATCGGGTCGTCTTTGGCCACTGGTCAGATAACGGCCTGGTGAATAAACCCCCTTACCTGGGCCTTGATACCGGTTGCATCTGGGGTGGGAGTCTCAGCGCTGTACACCTTGAGGCTGGACACGTTAACATCGCCTCGGTGTCCTGTGATCCACTCTGAGCCGAGAATGCCTACATGAGCAACCCCTATGAAATCGATATCGAAGTAGAAACGTCCTATATGGCAGACCACTCCGAGCCTGATAAAGACCGATACGTATTCGCGTATACAATCACCTTGGTCAACCGGGGCTCCATTTCGGCCCAACTGCTAACGCGACGTTGGATTATTACGGATGCAGACAACCGTATTGAAGAGGTTGAGGGGGAAGGGGTCGTGGGCGAACAACCTACCCTAAAACCGGGGGAAGGTTTTCGTTACACCTCCGGGACAGTCGTTGAAACTCCAGTAGCCACGATGCATGGCACCTACAAAATGCTGGCTGAAGACGGAAACACTTTCGACACCGATATTCCGCAGTTTGTCTTGTCAGCACCTCGGGTATTGCACTGAAGTAATTGTTTTATAACATCTTTTTATACATCTAGGTTATTTACTGAAAAAGCGTTGCGCTGAATGAACTTGCGCCGTGGCTCTACTTCGTCACCCATCAGTACAGTAAATACTTCATCCGCGCTGACTGCGTCCTCAATCTGGACTTGCAATAACCGACGCTGGCTGATGTCCATCGTGGTCTCCCATAACTGGTCTGGGTTCATTTCACCCAGACCCTTATAGCGCTGAATACCAAGGCCGCGCCGCGCTTCTTTCATCAACCAGGCAAGCGCTCCAGAAAATCCTGTCTCCTGTTGCTCGCGCTGCCCTCGACGCGCCTTAGGCGCTGATCCAACATTAGCTCGCAAGCGCTCACCAAGTGCGGACAATGACTCGTACTCGGTAGATTCAAAAAAATCCATGGTTAAACGACTCTGCCGGTAACGCCCGTGACGCTCGCTGTCAATTACAAGCACTGCTGTTGCCCCTTCCAGATCCCACGAAACACGATACATTGGCCCACCGGTCGATCGGCCGCCGGTGTTTAACCCTTCTGCAAGCGCTCCAGCCAAAGACTCTCGTTTTTCCAGGTCGGTAAGATCAGCGCCATGAAAACGCTTCTGACGAGTCAACTCCCACAGCACCTCGGTCTGGTATCGCCGGGACATGCGTGTGATGGCGGATTCGACCGAAAAATATTCGGTGCAAAGTGCTCGCAATGGCACCCCTTCGAGTGGGGCACTTTTGCCATCCCCAGGAGTTAGCACGGCGCCATCCAGGGCTAGATCTAGCAATAGTCGGCGCAACTCCTCGTCATCTTTGATATAGGTTGCTTTTTTTCCGGCTGTGACCTTGTACAACGGCGGCTGAGCGATATAAACGTGACCGCGCTCAATCAACTCGGGCATCTGGCGGTAGAAAAACGTGAGCAAAAGAGTCCTGATGTGTGACCCATCTACATCCGCGTCGGTCATGATAATGACTCGGTGGTAACGCAACTTGCTAACATCAAAATCATCCACACCAATCCCGGTGCCGAGCGCGGTAATCAGCGTGCCGACTTCTTCTGACGCCAGCATTTTTTCGAAACGGGCTTTTTCTACGTTTAGAATCTTGCCTTTGAGCGGTAAAATCGCTTGAAAGCGCCGATCCCGCGCTTGCTTGGCTGACCCTCCTGCGGAATCCCCCTCTACCAGGTAGATCTCACACTGAGTTGGATCTTTCTCTTGACAATCAGCTAACTTACCAGGCAAGCCTCCAACTTCTAGAACACTTTTGCGTCGAGTCATCTCCCGAGCCTTGCGGGCCGCATCGCGGGCTCTGGCCGATTCGGAGATCTTCTCTAGAATCATCCGGGCCTCGGCGGGGCGTTCAAGCATAAAAGTGCTCAAATGTTCGTTGACCAATGACTCTACTGGGCCCCGTACATTCGACGAGACCAGCTTTTCCTTGGTTTGCGAGGAAAATTTCGGGTCCGAAACCTTAATTGAGAGTACTGCCGTGAGGCCTTCTCGGCAATCCTCGCCTCGAAGGCCAATTTTAGTGCGCCGCGCCAATCCTGACTCCTCCATATAGCGCCCCATGGTACGAGTCATGGCTGCCCGTAATCCTTCCATATGGGTTCCGCCATCGCGTTGGGGAATATTATTGGTATAGCAAAAAACTGCTTCCTGATAAGAGTCGTTCCACTGCAAGGCAAGTTCAAGCAGGATCCCATCGCGTTCGGCACGGATATAGCAGGTTGTAGGGTGCAACGGGCTTTTCTTGCGATTAAGATGGGCTACAAAAGCTTCGATACCCCCTTTATACTCGAAGATATCTTCAATATCGGCGCGCTCATCGATCAATCGGTTGCGCACACCCAGATTCAGGAAAGACAACTCGCGCAGACGCCGAGCCAGAATATCGTGGTGCATAACCGGGTCTGAGAAAATCTCCGAATCCGGCCGAAAATGCACTTCGGTGCCAGTCCGATCAGTATCGCCAATCACTGAGAGAGGGCTCCGAGGCAGACCTCTTTCGTACTCCTGGCGATATATTTTCCCCTCGCGGTAAATGGTCAGCCGTAGGTAGGACGATAGCGCGTTCACCACCGACACTCCTACGCCATGCAGGCCGCCAGAGACCTTGTAGGAGTTCTGGTCAAATTTTCCGCCTGCGTGTAGTTGAGTCATGATGACTTCAGCTGCGGAACAGTTTTCTTCAGGAATCATCCCGGTGGGGATTCCGCGCCCATCGTCACTTACGGTTATGGTTTCATCAGCATGGATTGTGACCGTGATCTCGCTGCAATATCCCGCCAGCGCCTCGTCAATAGAGTTATCCACCGCCTCAAACACCAAATGGTGTAGTCCTGTTCCATCGTCGGTGTCGCCGATATACATGCCTGGGCGCTTTCGCACCGCTTCAAGGCCTTTTAAAACCTTAATACTGCTTTCGTCGTAGACAGGGGGGGTGTCCATAAAATAACTCCGGTTAACCCTTGAATTATAGCATTTTTAGTATTCTAAAGCCGCTAAAAATAGCGTTTTTTAGACGTTTTCGGTACTTGTTCCACGTGGAACCATACGACCCGCAATAGTTCCACGTGGAACAATGAGGAGCGCCTACAAGCGCATCGGCATAATGAGATATAAAGTGTCGTCGTCGCCCGGTTCATGGAGCATACAACCGGTATTGGAGTCCTGCAGTTCTGCCTCGACCGTGTTTGTCGAAAGCGCCTTTAGCGCATCCATGAGGTACGTTACATTGAATCCTATCTCGATCTTGCTACCGCCATAGTCCACCGGGATTTCGTCGGTCGCTTCTTCGTGTTCTGGATTGTGAGCACTTAATTTGAGGCTGCCCTCACTTAACTCCAGCCGAATACCGCGATACTTCTCATTAGTTAAGACGGCCGTTCGTGCCAGTACTTCGTAGAACTTCTGTCTGTCTGTCACCATTTTTTGATTCAGAACTTGTGACATTACTGCTTTGTAATCAGGGAATTTTCCATCGATTAGCTTGCTGACCAAGGTTGCTCGAGGGCGTGTCAGGCGGATGTGGTTGGCATTAATTTCTACAGTAACCTCGTCTGAGCCTTCCCCAAGAAAACGGCCAAGCTCAACAACCGCTTTTCTGGGAACAATTATTTGGCGCTGGCTGCCGACACTATTGGCCAGTGTCGTCCTACTTCTGGCCAGTCGGTGTCCGTCTGTGGCCACTGCGGTGATAGTGTTCTGGTCAAGTTCTAGCAGAACACCATTTAAAAAATAGCGTACGTCTTGCTGTGCCATAGAAAAACCGGTTCGGTCAAAAAGAGATTTAAGCGCCGGTTGCGGCATGTTAAATCGCTCTTCCCAACTTCCAGCGTCGAGTCGGGGAAAGTCTGTTGGTGGTAATGCCTGAAGTGTAAAACGGCTGCGTCCTGAGCGTAGTTTGGCTTTATCACTCTCACCACTAAAGTCGATTATTGCGGTTTCTGGAAGAGCCCGACAGATATCCAATAGTTTTCGGGCGGTTACAGTGCATTCTCCGTCCTCACCGCTCAGTGCTTCGGTATCAACACTTATCTCAACCTCCAAATCGGTTCCAACCAACGTAAGTTGGCTGCCTTTGAGACGTATGAAAACGTTTGCGAGAATGGGTAGGGTCTGGCGTCGTTCAACCACACTAGTAACTGTAGCTAAAGACTCCAGTAGCATTTCGCGCTCAATTTTAAATTTCATATTGAATACTTAAGAATGGTAATTGTTATAAGGCCTGTGGAAAAAAGAGTATCCTATTTTTTCATATTTAAAACAGTAGGTTACAGTTTTTCTTGTTGTGCATAACCCTGTGGGGTAACGAGGTCAGAAAAGTGGATAAAAACATCACAATTCAATAGTGCGATTTTATGTGGAACTTGTCCACAATTTATCCACTTTATGCACCCAAGATACGCTGTAGGTTTATATAATCCTCTCTCACCCGAGCGTCTGTAGCCACTAACTCACGAACCTTTTTTTGGGCATGTAACACGGTTGTATGGTCGCGACCTCCGAAAGCATCACCAATTTCCGGTAAGCTCATACTTGTTAACTCTTTAGATAAAGCCATAGCGATTTGTCTTGGTCGGGTGATCTGGCGGTTACGTCGCTTAGAGTGTAGATCTGCAATTCGCATTTTGAAGTACTCTGCAACAGTTTTCTGGATATTTTGAACAGTAACCCTACGTTCCTGAAATACTAACAAGTCACGCAGCGCCTCCCGGGTTAACTCTAAGTTGATCGGCCGGCCCGTAAAACTGCTACTAGCAATAATACGATGTAAAGCTCCCTCAAGCTCCCGCACATTAGAGCGT
Source organism: Gammaproteobacteria bacterium (assembly GCA_963580215.1). Lineage (GTDB taxonomy): Bacteria > Pseudomonadota > Gammaproteobacteria > Arenicellales > UBA868 > UBA868. Next base: position 7,157 of record CAUZJT010000002.1, on the reverse strand, counting down.
ATCTGTCGGGCAATAAAAAATGCCACTTCATCAGGAAGCACCACACCTTTAATACCCGCTTTGTGTTGCAATATAGCAACCCGGGTCTCTAGTTCAGGCGGGTCGATTGGTATCGTCAAACCACTACCAAAACGTGAAATTAAACGCTCCTGAACCCCGGAAATTTCTTTAGGAAAACGATCACTTGTAATAATCACCTGGCTCTCACATTCAATTAAATTATTGAAAGTATGAAAGAATTCCTCTTGAGAGTGCTCTTTTCCTGAGAAAAACTGAATGTCGTCAATCAACAAGGCGTCCAAGGAGCGGTAATAGCGTTTGAATTCATTAATGGCATTGTGCTGTAGTGCTCTCACCATATCAGCAACAAAACGCTCAGAGTGCACATAAACCACCTTAGCCTTAGGGTTAGCCCGAATCACCAGATTGCCAGCGGCTTGCATTAGGTGAGTTTTACCAAGGCCTACTCCACCATAAAGAAAAAGAGGGTTATATGCTTTGCCCGGGTTCTCCCCTACCTGATGCGCAGCCGCGCGCGCCAGTTGGTTAGATTTGCCCTCGATATGGGTCTCAAAAGTGAACGCCTTATTGAGGCGGCCCTCGAAACGCAACGCGCTAACCGGATGTTTTGGAAGATTAGTAGAGGGCTTGGGCTCGCTTGGTTCTGACGAGGGTTTATCGCTACCAACCGCTACCTGGACATTAATTGGGGCGCTACTAAAACTATGCGCTAATCGACGAATTTGTTCTAAAAATTCATCACAGACAAAATCCTTAACGAATCGGTTCGGGGCCAACAAGGTCAACGCGCCGGGCCGCTCTACCGCATGGAGTGGGCGAATCCAGGTGTTAAACTGCTGGGGTGACAAATCACCTTCCAGGCGACTGACACATAGTGTCCAAAGTGGTGGTGGCAATGGAGTCTCCCCTTATTCGTTCATTTTTGGCGCCGACTGTCCACGCCCAACTCAGCACTTTATATTTTCTGCCGGGCTATAGTATCTATCCGTGCGAACTGATTGTAGACTGAACTCTATATCTTATCCACAGGTAAAAACAAAAATTATTTTTATCCACAGGGTCTGGAAAGAGCCAAAAAACAAGAAAAATATTGACAATTTAGGCCCGTAGGCGGTAGATTCCAACGCCTTTTGTTCCCGCAAGTCCGCGAGTAAAAATGAAACGAACTTTCCAGCCCAGTATTGTAAAGCGCAAACGCCGTCATGGCTTTAGAGCCAGGATGAAGACTCGCGGTGGCCGGGCGATAATAAACGCCCGTCGCGCCAAAGGTCGAGCGCAACTCAGCGCCTGATCAGTGATCGCGCCAGCAAAGGCGCGGCCGTGAACGGTCAGAGCTTTCCGAGCAGCCACCGCCTGCTGCGACCCGCAGCCTTCAGAGCAGTGCTGGGCGTCCGTTGTCGCAGTGGGGATGAATTGTTCACGGTCTACGCCCGGCGCAATGATACGGAGCAGGCAAGACTGGGAATCACAGTGTCGCGCAAGGTCTCCTTACGGGCGGTGCGGCGCAACCGAATAAAACGCTTGGTAAGAGAATCGTTTCGCCACCAGGCGTTGAAAATAGTTGGACTGGATGTAGTGGCCATTGCGCGGCCCAAGGCCAGTCTCGTCACAAATAAAGACATAGTGCAGAGCTTGGAAGAGCACTGGAACCGCGTGGATAGTCGATGCAGAAAATCGTAATCCTGTTGCTTAAAGGTTACCGATACCTGGTTAGCCCTTTGCTTGGGCCATCTTGCCGCTTTTACCCCTCGTGCACCAGTTACGCGATCGAGGCGGTACAAGGCTACGGCATTTTGCGTGGGCTGTGGCTAGCGGGTCGTAGGCTGTCGCGGTGCCACCCCTGGCACCCCGGTGGTTTTGATCCGGTACCTGGAAACAAGGAAAATGTACACACGGGATGTGAGCACGCGTAAATGGATTTTCAAAGACTGATACTTTTCGGTGCGTTGGGCATGGTGTTGCTACTGCTTTGGCAGGCCTGGTTGGAACACGAATCTGGCCAACAAAGCGCGATAGCAACCAGTAGCCAATCTGCCCAAAGTGTGAGTCCCGGTTTGGCACAGTCGGGCGCCGCCACAAGCGCTACAGCGACAGATGACGTACCCCGGGCGCCAACAACACGCCAATCGCCAGAGCTCGGAGACACCGCTGCAGTGCCCATTAACCAGACCCTGCCGTCTGCACAGCGGGTTGTGGTTGAGACCGATATCGTACGTGCCGAGATCGATACTAATGGCGGCGATTTGCGCTATCTGGAACTGTTGACCTACCCAGTAGCGGTTGACCGGCCGGATGAACCGTTTGTATTGCTCAACGATTCAGGCGCGGATCTCTTCCTGATACAAGATGGTCTACTGGGGTCGGGACATGAGTTTCCCAATCACCACACTTCCTTTAGCACCCGAGCAACTGATGTGCGCATGGCGCCCGGCGAAAACAGTGTATCGGTCGACCTCGATTGGACTTCAGCCGAAGGGGTTTCATACCGCAAGACCTTCACTTTTCATCGCAATAGTTATTACATCGACGTCACTTTTTCGGTCTACAACCAATCGGCCAGCGACTGGAAGGGGTATCAGTACCAGCAGATTCTGCGTACCCAGGTTGTTGAGAAAAGCAGTGGTTTAGGGTTTTTTGGCCGCTTGCCCAGTTACAAAGGCGGGGCGATTTTTACCCCTGAGGACAAATACGAAAAAATTGATTTTGAAGATATGTCTGAGGCTAATCTCGCCCGTGCTACTCCGTCGGGTTGGGTCGCGATGCTGCAGCATTACTTTGTTGGTGCGCTACTGCCACAAGAAGACGATGCAGGCTACGAGTTCTATTCCAACGTAACTCAACGCGACAGTGCCCCACGCTATCTTATTGGTTACAAGACCACCCAACCTGCCAGCGTTCCTGTCGGAGCGACGAAGACGTTGGCAACCAGAATGTATGTAGGCCCCAAAGAAACCGAACGCCTGATCAAGGCCGATGCCAAGTTAGAACTTACGGTGGATTACGGGTGGCTGACGCCTGTGTCCTCGCCGTTGTTCTGGATCATGATGTACATACAGCGTGTGGTGAACAACTGGGGGGTATCGATCATTCTGCTGACCCTGCTGGTCAAACTGGTGTTCTTCCCGTTATCGGCCGCCAGTTACAAATCAATGGCGCGCATGAAAAAGATGCAACCGCGCATGAAAACACTGAAAGAGCGTTTCGGCGACGACAAGCAGAAATTCCAGCAGGCCATGATGGAGATCTACAAGAAGGAAAAGATCAATCCCCTGGGCGGTTGCCTGCCGATCGTAATACAGATCCCGGTCTTCATCGCCCTGTATTGGGTGTTGCTGGAAAGCGTAGAGCTGCGCCAGGCACCTTTCATCTTGTGGATCAAGGATCTATCGTTGCAGGATCCCTATTATGTGCTGCCGGTATTAATGGGTGCCTCGATGTTCGGGCAACAGCTGCTGAACCCAGCGCCAATGGATCCCATGCAGCAGAAGATCATGATGGCCTTGCCATTGGTATTCACAGTTTTCTTTCTCTGGTTCCCTTCCGGGTTGGTACTTTACTGGTTGGTCAACAACGTGTTGTCCATCTCGCAGCAATGGGTGATTACCCGAAAGATTCAGGCAGCGGACAGCAAGGCCTGATCCAACCCCATTCACGGATGATGCCGTGACCCAACTCTTAGACACCATCACCGCCAGGGCAACGCCGCCCGGTACTGGCGGTATTGGCATCGTTCGCGTCTCAGGGCCGCAGGTCCGGGCGATTGCCCACAGCATACTGGGTAGTGTGCCAAGACCACGCCAGGCAATCGTTAGCCCTTTTTTGGATGATAAAGGCGATGCGCTGGACTACGGCGTCGCATTTTTCTTTAAAGCACCTGCTTCTTATACTGGCGAGGACGTGCTTGAACTCCACGGACACGGCGGCGTGATAGTCATCGATCAAATGCTGGCGCGAGTTACGGCTTTGGGTGCTCGTCTGGCGCGCCCCGGGGAATTCACAGAGCGGGCATTTTTGAACGGTAAGTTGGATCTTGCTCAGGCCGAGGCTGTTGCGGATCTCATCGACAGCCAAACGACCACGGCAGCACGCTGTGCCTTGCGATCCCTTAGAGGAGAGTTTTCACAGCAGATAGGCTATCTATCGGAGGAAATAGGCGAATTTAGAGTGTATGTAGAGGCAAATATCGATTTCTCTGACGAGCCGGTCGCACCGCTTGAATCGGCCCAAGCACAAGAAAGGATGGAAAAGGCCAAGGCACAATTATCCACGCTGTTGGATCGGGCCCGACCCGGCGCCCTGCTTGCGCGAGGTGCCAGCGTAGTGCTCTCGGGCGCACCCAATGTTGGCAAGTCAAGTCTTTTGAATGCACTGGCTCGGATGGAGCGGGCCATCGTCAGCGCGACACCGGGGACAACTCGCGACTTGATCGAGGCCACTGTTGATATCGATGGGTTGGCCGTGTGTTTAACCGATACCGCTGGCCTTCGTCACAGTGCCAACGAGATAGAAGCCGAGGGTATGCGTCGGGCCAGTGCGGCTATCGAGACCGCAGATCTGGTTTTAGAGTTGATAGACGATTCTGATCCGGTGGATCTGGCTAACCGAGTCGAACCCCAAGCGGGGGATGAGAGGTCACACTTGTTTGTGTTAAATAAGTGTGACCTGAGCGGGCGCCCGTTTGGTCCTGCCAAGATGAGTGACGGTCGCCCAGGTGTTGCCATTTGTGCCACTACCGGCCAGGGGATCGCCAGCTTGGAGCAGGCGATTAAGAGCCACCTTGGTTATGTAGACAATGGCGAGGATCTCATTATGGCCCGCCGCCGCCATCTCGATGCGTTGGAGCGCGCCATGGACCACCTCAATAAGGCGCAGGATCATATCGGCATAGCGGTGGAACTGCTGGCAGAGGAGTTACGGCTGGTACAACAGGCCCTGGGCGAAATCACCGGCGAGGTGACGGTTGACGATCTTCTGGGGCAGATATTCTCAAGCTTTTGTATCGGAAAGTGATTTAATCAATGATACAACATTGTAGTACAATTATTATTTCATCGAGGTCGATTTATCCCGGTAACGCGATTGTCTTACCGCCCACGCCTTAGCCATGCGTCGGTAACTGTTGCTTGGTAGGGCCTGAGCTGTTAGGTGAGCCGCCCGATAGGTATCTTCAGGGGCTATACCGGATTTTTCTAGTGTATCGAGCAGCGATTTAGGCTGGTATTGCGCGAGATAACCCAGGAGCCACCATTCTGGCGGCGGCTTTCGTTTGGCTGGCATAACTTATTGTACTACAAAGAGGTACAAAAAATGCCCAAAGGCGAATATGATCCGTCCCTGGAAAATGCAAAGCGGATCGATCTTGACCGCTGGCGAAAAACTGATGGCGTGATGGGCGCCCGAAGGTATCAGGCGAGGATGAATTTAAAAAGAAAAAGGAGCCCGGTCCAGCTCGAGTGAATTGGCGCCAAAGCAGGGGCAAACCGGAAACTGGGAATGAGTGTGTTTGGTCAAGCAGCTGGTTGGAAAGCGGGCAAAGGGCCACCATGCAGCCTCAGGATTGGTAAGAAAACTGCGACACCGTGTAAGATTCATCACAATACAATGTTTTTGAAGGCAGGCCCGACCAGATCGGCTGCCGCGAGCGACGGAGAACGGAACAGCGATGCTAGCGAATAAACAATCCGAAGATAACAACGAAGAACAGTACACCCAGAAAGTCCTGACGCAGTTGTTGATCCTTGGGGTGGTGATCATCATCATCGGGCTATGGCAAGCGGACTTTCTAATAGCTGTTTATGCCCGAAACCAACTGACTCAGGTTGGCTGGTTTATCAACGGCAGCATCTTGGTGCTGTTTCTGTCGGGTATCTACCATCTGGTCAGAGAGTTTCGTCGGTTAAGTGCAGAAGAGCAGTCCATCAGCCAACTGCTGAGCAATATCCATAACAACAGCGACGCAACGGGCGGCACTCGGCCCGAAGCACTGATAGTCAAGCGTTACAACACGTTAAAGAATCTGCACCGCCAGCATTCAGCTATCAACCATAGCGCGTTGGCAGCTACCGTAGTGGCGCTGGAATCCAGCCGAATCAGTTTCGTCAAGTTTGTTCACAACGTGCTGATTCTTACCGGCGTTTTCGGCACCATCGTATCATTGTCCATTGCTTTGCTTGGCGCCTCCGAGATTATCGTTTCAGCTACCGAGATTGGTAGTTTGGGAATGATTATTCATGGTATGTCTACCGCATTGTCAACGACTATGACCGCGATTTTTGCGTACTTTTTTTTCGGGTATTTCTATGTGCGGTTGATGGATGCGCAAACGCACATGATCAGTCGTTTAGAAGAAGCGACCAGCACGGTGTTGTTGCCACGGTTCCAAATCGAGCCGGAAAAAGCGGCTGAGCAGTTGACCCATATCGTACGAACCGCCGCAGCACTGGTAGAACGACTGGATGAATCGCAGGCAGGGTATGCCCAGGTTGCCACAGAACTGCGTGGCTTGTTGGCGAGTTACCGCGATGAGATGCAGCGCAACAGCGAAGGCCTTAGTGAGATGACAGATGTACTGCGCGAAGGGTTCCGGCTCAACGAGCCGAAGAGGTAGTCGCCGATGGCAATAACCCGCTCAGAAGGTTTCGTTGACCTGAGGGTTTCACCCTCGGCCAGTGGGCGCTCTGGCGAGGATAGCATTTGGCCTTCATTCACCGATATCATGACTGTGGTGGTATTGATCTTCTTGGTATCGCTGGTTGTTATTCTGATGCGCAATACCGAACTGGTTGCCCAGTTAAGCGAATCGGTCAGTCAAAAACAGGTGATGACTACTCAACAGGGCGACCTGGAACTGCGCATCGCCTCGCTGGGTGATGAAATTATTCACCTGCGCGTAGCGCTAGACCAGACCGAGACAGACCGTTTGGCGGCGGAGCAAAAGACGCAGTTAAAAGAGGGCGAAATCTCAGCCTTGCTCGATGATGTCAGCGCGCTAAAGCAATTGCGTGCACAACTCGCCAGCGAAAAAGCCACCCTGGCTGAACAAAAAGCTGGCCTCGGTGAGAAACTGACCACGGTCACTGGCGAGAAAGAACAACTGACTGGACAGAAAGCGGCACTACTGATCACCCAGCAGGAAC
>CAUZJT010000001.1:0-106483 GCA_963580215.1 Gammaproteobacteria bacterium | reverse complement strand
ACCTGGCAAGCCACCTTGGTAGAGATCTTTCCACAACTGTTGAATAAGGGGCCAATCTTTTCCAGGAGCCTGGGTATTAATCGTTACATAGTCCTTGCCAGCAGAGCCTGCAGGCAATACATCCCCTTCCGAATTGCTCCAGATATTGCCGATAACCTGGGAAACCGGATAGCCCACCTTTACAGCAGTTTTCAACGCTACTGGCACCATAACGCCCCAGCCACGCAGCATCACAAAATCTGGGCTGAACTGACGAACTCGCATCCATATGGAGGTCTGCTCGTTTCCGGGATGTGGAACCTCGATCTGCTGAACTTCAAAACCCATCATTTCAGAAAGGGTGTTGTACAAGCCTATGGTTTCTCGACCATAGGCAGACCCATGATAAAGCACCGCGATCTTTTTGCCTTCAAGGCTTCCACCACTCTGCGACTTTGCATATTGAACCATGATGCTGGTTTCATCATATGGAGTGATCTCAACCGGGAACTGATACGGAAATATCCTGCCATCTTGAGATGCAGTGTTACCATGGTTTGGGGTAATACTCGGGATTTTGTCAGCTCGTGTTTTTTCCTGGAGCGCGTAAGCGATACCCACACTCAAAGGATCATTTGCAGTGGCACCATATGGACCATTATTTTTATATCGTTCATAGCACTCCACGCCTCGTGGGGTGTCCCATTCTGTTTCGCATTCATCCCATACGATCGGGACTGGCGGATCGCCAACCTTGCCGCTAATGCCGCCATATGTGAGATTAATCCAACGGAACAGATCAATTTCACCACCATAATAACCTGTACCACCCTCAGCATAAGGTCCGACCCTGTAGCTGGCGAGTGGCGTATAAACAATACGGTCAAGACTGGTATTGTGGTGATCCGTAAAAGGCTCCCCCTTAGTCATCTTAAGGTTAACCTCTGCTGCCGCTGGTGTCGTTAGCATCAATCCAGCGGATAAAGCGGCAACCAGCGAAATCGTAGTCCGCTGCCAACTAACTCTCTCTATCTTCATCCTTCATTCTCCTGTTGTTTATCAACGATACGTTTACAACTTGAACAACTTGAACAACTTGAACAACTTCACTCCGTTACATCCCTAAAATTAAACTACTCCATAATTAGAAATTACTAACCTATTGGATTGGTATCCATTAAATCTATGCTGTGTGTATACCTACCTTTAATCAGCGACGATATGGAAATGGCCACATTCGCAATTTTTCCTTTAGTTTGGATAACAAGCTGATTATTCCATTTGGTTCCTTGACTAAAAGTACTATTACTAATACGCCGAATATCATCTTACTGATGTTCTGTACCTGCGATGCATCTACACCGTAACTCCCTAATAGCGTGTTCATAAAAATCGGAAAAAGGAAAATGACAGCAGCACCAACGAATGATCCCAATATAGTGCCCAACCCGCCTACGATAATCATAAACACTATTGCGAACGCCAGTTCGATACTGTAGGTTTTTGTATCAAGAAGTTGCATATAAGCATACACATACAAGGCTCCAGCCACGCCGCAGTAAAAAGAACTAATAGCAAACGATAATAATTTAGTTTTTACCACGTTAATGCCGATTACTGATGCGGCTACGTCCATGTCACGCACTGCCATCATATCTCGACCAAATGAACTGCGAACTATATTCTTAGCTAACAACGTTAGCGGAAGAACAAATGCGATAACTATGTAGTAAAGTTCTTTGTGTGAAGTAAACGCGTGCCCGAACATCTGAAGTGGAGGTGGCTTAACTTCGCCCTGAAGGTTGTAATTCTTAAACCAAGGGTAGGCATCAAAAAACCAAGTGACTAAAAAATGGGCCAAGAGTGTTGCAATAACTAAATAAAAACCCTTAATTCGAAGACTTGGAAGACCAATTATTGCCCCAAAGCAAGCGGTAATAATACCTGCTAAAACAATCGCGATGGGGAACGGAAGATCCGGGAGTCGAATACAAATATTATAGGTAGCGAACCCACCAACAGACATGAACGCGGAAGCGCCTAGAGATAACTGACCGGCGTACCCAGTGATTATGTTTAGACCTAATGCAGCGAGGCCAAGACACAATGTAGGAATTAATATAGCCGTAATCCAATATTGGGTCAGCACATGGGGAACTACTAGCGCGAAAACTAGAGCTAACCACCAAAGAATCTGATCTTGCTTTAGTGGAACGATCGCTTGATCAGCTAAATAACTGGACCTAAACTGACCTGTTTCTCGATAAAACATAGTTTAAATTCTTTGAACTTCTTTCTGTCCAAACAACCCCGATGGCCGTATTAACACGACGATTAAGGCCACCCCATATGCAATCCAGATTTGTGTACCCCACCCAATATAAGGTCCAAGGAGAATTTCCCCTAACGCCTCCGCCGCACCTACTATCAAGCCCGCAACGATCGCGCCTGAAATGGATGTGAAGCCACCCATAATGAAAACTGGTAGCGCTTTTAGAGCGACTACAGAGAGGGTATATTGAACTCCAAGCCTTGCACCCCACATCAAACCCGCAACGATCGCAATTACGCCAGCAGTTGCCCAAGCGATCATCCACATTCTGGTGATTGGGATACCAACAGACAATGATGCCAACACGTTGTCTGCGACAGCACGTAAGTGAAGACCTGTTCTTGTATTTGTAAAAAAGAAGGCAAGAACCATTACTAGAGCACCAGCTACTCCTGACGCAAAAAGATCAAACTGACTCACTGTAAACCCACTCGTGACACTTAAAGGCATGTCCTCTATTCCTAAATCCAAGCCATGGACCTGTCCACCCCAAACAAACTGAGCGAGCCCTTCTACGAAAAAGGCAAGACCTACGGTCGCCATAAAAAGGGTTAGGAGAGAGGTGTTTGCTAGTTTTCTCAACGCTAGCCTCTCTACAGCAACTCCAAAAATTATCATTATCGCCGTCGTGATAACGAGGGATAGCCAAAACGGGATTCCCATCTCTACAAAACTAACAAATGTGAGAGCAGCACCGAGCACCATTGAGCCCTGGGCGAAATTGAATATCTTTGATGACTTATAAATCAGCACAAAGCCTATCGCGACCAGCGAGTACATTACTCCGGCAAGCAGACCTCCAACAGCAATTTGTAAGAGAAAAAGTGGATCCATTTTCTAAATTCTATTTACAGTAATTTGGTACATTATCGTCTTCGCATAACGGTACTAGTGTATGACCCTTCTATAGATCCTAGATATCGGTATTTCTCCCTACATACGCATCTATTACTCGGTGATCTTTCTTTACTTGGTCTGGCGTGCCGTCAGCTATTTTCTTTCCATAGTCTAAAACTATTACATGGTCTGAAATATCCATGACTACACCCAGATCGTGCTCAATAAGTATGACGGTCATTTTATAGGCGTCTTTTGCTTGAAGAATAAACCGCGTCATATCCTGTTTTTCTTCAAGGCTCATACCCGCCATGGGTTCATCTAGGAACAAGAGCTTTGGCTCAGCTGCAAGAGCACGGCCTAGTTCTATACGTTTTTGCAGCCCGTAAGATAACTGGCCCACCGATGTTTTTCTAACTGCCTGGATTTCAAGAAACTCAAGTAATTCCTCAGCTTTTTCCCTACTTTGAATATCTTCTCGACGACTCTTAGGAAGACGGAAAGCTTGGTTTAGGAAAGATGCTCGATTCATCAAGCATCTGCCTGTTTGAATATTTTCTAAAGCGGTCATACCCTTAAATAGAGCGATGTTTTGGAATGTTCGCCCAACTCCTTGCTTTGCTACCTTTCGCGGCGTCCAACGTTCTTTAGACCTGCCATTAAAAGTAATGATTCCTTTGTGTGGTCGATAAACTCCATTAAGTACATTGAGCATGGAACTCTTGCCCGCCCCGTTGGGTCCGATTATTGAACCAATTTCATTAGTAGCTATCTCAAAACTAACCTCGGAAAGAGCGTGAACACCGCCAAAACTGAGTGAAATATCATCCACCTTTAGAATGGTTGAATTATTTGAGATCGGAGGGTCCATGGATATGATTCTTCTTCTGGTCTTATATTTTGAGTTTTGTTCTGATGTAACTCAGGCTTGCCGTCTTACCAATTAACTTTCTTAGTTTGATCACTAACTATCCCTGAGACATTGTTATCCAACTAACAAAACGCCCCGATGATCTAAAGCACATTCGTCACGCAACAAAAGATATTTTCCGGTCTTGATTTCTCCAACGATAGAGTCATTACCCTTACCTAGGCCGACAATTCTCAAAAGCACCGAGTAATTGGTTACTACCCTTTGGTAACTTGGCATCCGAAGATGGGTCAGTTCACCTTGGTTTCTATCTAGCGGCCGTCTCAGCAATATAAATCGCGCCACTTTGGCGAGCATCGCACCACCGCGTTCAGTTAAGTTACTAGTTATTTTCCGAATTTCCACTTCAATTAGGTCTAGTACTTCTGACTGCAGCGCAAGCGTTTCTACAGACTGGTAATAAATGCCTTGTTGATCTGCCCAATCTTTACTCGCTTGTATGTCTAGTTCGATCAATGCAGTGGCATCTGCCGAATCCTTAGAAACAACTACTGCTCGTTTAATATAGGGTGATGCGCACAAATTCTCTTCAAGACCGATATCCACATTAAATTTTTTTTCCTCAAAAATTACTGTGGGGTTATTCGAAACCCGTGAAGCAGAGTTAGACAGCGATAAATCCTGGATATTCAAATTAAGCTTAGGTAACAGACCGGCAGGCTTTTTATCCTCAAGAATTTGGTGAAATTTTAGTCCTAAAGATGCAAAAAATGCCCTTCCTTCAATGCCCATTTGCACTGGATAAGTAATCGCAGATTTGACGCGGGCCAACCCTAGAACTTCTCGCATCGACTTGCACAAAAAGGCGGCTCCAATAGTTGACCCCACGCCTATCCCTTGCATATCCCCGTTACTAAGCCATTTCTGAAACCCATCTTGGGTTGCCTTAAACAGCTTCCGCTTTATCCATCCAGCCGACGCCATTTCAGACATTGAGCTCACTGCGATATGTTTATACCCACTGGGGGTAACCAAAAGCTGAGTTGGGCCAATCTCACGCAAATCAGCAAGGATAGTGTCACGAGTTTCAGGGAAATTGACACAATATCCATACATCGATGGTGCTACCTGATACAGGATATTTGCAGCAGCGTATGCTGGCGCTACGGTACAAATCATCTCATCAGTATGGCTAAGATTAAGACTACGCCCAAATGACGTGGCATTTTGTATCCAATCCTTGTGAGTAATGGACATGCACTCGAGCACATCTTGGCTCCCCGTTTGGAAAATTACGGTTGCAATATCCTCAGGCTGTCCACGCTCCACCTCTTCTTGAAATATTTTTAGAGCGACGCTTGGATCTCTTTTGCTGGAGACCGGCCAAGTTTCAATAACTTGACCTACGTTGTGTGCATTAGCATCTGAATCTGCTTGGCCTGACTCACCATCAAGCGTTTGTGCAGCTCTGACCGCAAATATTCGGGGAGAGCAATCTAACTCTGAGAAAATCAAACCGAGTAATTGAGCCTTTTCTTCGTCTTCGGCTAGCACCACTTTGGGAGACGGGATTTGCTTGAGACAGTGGCGCAACTCAGAAGCCGATGCGTCGGGCATGATTGGCACTACTGTTGCACCCAAACCCTGAATGGCATGCGCAGCAGCAACCCACCGGTATCCCTTATCACAATGAAGTATCGCGGTCTCACCTCGACTCAGGCCTGCATCGGATAGCCTATCAGCAACATTAGCAACATCTTGTATAGCTGCCTGCCACGATGAAATTCTCCAGATTCCCCGCTCTTTTCTACGCCAAGCGGCTTGGTTATCTGGATCAGTTCCTCGGGCAAGAAGATGCTGTGAGACCGTAAGTTCGTCGCCCATCGCGACTAATTCTCCTCCGTTGCGGATCCCAAGCGGGCAGAAGTATTCATTCCGCTCGTCTCTTATTTCTTATCTTAGGCTAATCGGATAGACGGTCACTTTTGAATTCGTTTGAATACTCTTGTCTTAGGTAGTGTTACGTATTTATAAGATAACAGTTCTTAGTTTTTTGTTTTAGGGTTACGAAAGAGTCATTAACCGTTTTGGTTAAATTTAACTGGGTAGGCTTGTTAAGCCTTCCCGTTTATCACGATCTTTTTGAATCGAATTGCTTGTTATCGCTCTACCGAAATTTGTAGCGTCGATATCTGGAACATCGGCGATAACTCTTCGTTATCTTCCAAATCCGCCCCTCAACGCTGTTAGGCGCTGAAGGGCTTCCTTCCAAACTAGGGAATTCTTATTGGGAGTCTGGCCAAACGAACGAGGGCTGTAACCCTTCATAAACAGGCCGACCATCACTTGGCTCTTCAACCCCACTAGATGAATCATAAAATGCATGATACGTTGCTGGCATTTTATCCGAATCATGCCCCATCAGATTTGGCACTATGACTCGAATTCGTCGTTCCTTGTCGTCAAGCATAATTGGACTCCCGCACTCGGAGCATGTGCACAACTCGAGCGGTCCATCTGGGTTGTTCGCGTTAAATGGTTGACGATTTAACTTATCACTATTTTCCACTGCTAGTTCACTATGATTAAAAAAAGCTACATGGGTTGTATCTTGTCCCGTGACACTCTTACATACTGAACAATGACAAGTATGGACATCAATCGGATCGTTAGTCGACGTGGTCGCAATGTGGTCGCAGCCACCACTGTGATTTGCTGACATTATATGATTCTCCTAGTTAGTTAATTTAGCCCCAACAACCTACCATAGTACAACATTACAACGCACAAAAAGCTTCAAACTGCCCAAAGAGATTCGAATAATTTATCATCCGTATTAACACGTAGTTAGTTTTGCAAAAACAGCGGGGTTTAAGTTAAAAATTCCTCAAGTTCTGTTATGGCCAACGAGTGTTTCGACACATCAGAAAACTTAACGCAATTGATTAACGATCCATCATGAACTGTTATGGCGCTATTTCACCTGCGGTTGTCAAAGCATCCAGATAGCACTCAAGAAATTTCTCAACATTTGCGTTCTCCCAATTAAACCCATAGTTGACGTAGAACTCCTGCAACAAAATAGTTCGCAATACCAATTCATGCTCACTCTCTTCTTTATTCTGAGTCAGCCCATACCACCTCCGCCAAGCCTCACGTAGGCTTGGATGATCTGGCGACAACATCTCAAGTTCATCAGCCACCTGACCAAGAACTTCTGCACCGATCTCCAAACGAGTATCGATTATTCCCTGATCTCTTCTTTGTTTAAATTTTCTTGCGTGCCAATTCGACTGCTGTCGAACCTCTTTGGTCAACTCTTCCTTATAATCCTGGAATTGTTGAAAAAGGTTAGCATTATTGGAATTTGAATTTCGTGATACAGTCATCTGTCAGATTTATTGGAGTCGTAGTTACATAGCAGGATATTTTGGCCCACCACCGCCTTCAGGGCTGACCCATGTAATGTTCTGGCTAGGATCTTTGATATCACAGGTTTTGCAATGAATGCAATTCTGAGCATTGATCTGAAATATCTGCTCTAAACCTTCGCCAAGCACCTCATAAACCCCAGCCGGACAATAGCGTTGAGCGGGTTCGGCCCAACGTGGCAAGTTGACCTTCAGTGGAATGTTTGGATCGCCTAACCGCAAATGCACCGGCTGATCTTCCTCATGATTGGTATTTGTCAAAAAAACTGAAGAGTTCTTATCGAAAGTGAGGACGCCGTCTGGTTTAGGGTACTGAATGGGAGTCACTTGATCTGCATCCTTCAGGGATTCATGGTCCTGGCTAGGGTCATTGAGCGTAAAAGGTGTCCGGCCATGAAACCAATTTTGGTCAATGGTATTAAAAGCACCCCCGAGAAAAAGGCCAAGTTTGTGCAACGCTGGCCCAAAATTACGTGCTGCCTTCATTTCTGGATATAACCACGAATTGCGCATATGCAAATCATAGTGAGTATGATCCCCCTCACTGGTCGAACCTTCTTTTAGTAATGACTCAACTATTGTTTCTGCAGCGAGCATGCCAGACTTCATTGCGGTGTGAGTCCCCTTGATCTTGGAAAAATTGAGAGTGCCAGCATCACACCCAACTAGAAACCCCCCGGGCATCGACATTCTTGGCAAGGAATTAAAGCCTCCTTTTGTAATCGCCCGTGCCCCATAAGAAAGCCGCTCACCACCAGCGAGGGTAGGCGCGATCTTTGGGTGAGTCTTGAAACGTTGCAGCTCATCGAACGGGCTTAGATATGGATTACCATAATTAAGATCAACAATAATTCCGAGTGCCACCTGGTTACCCTCTAAGTGGTACAAAAACCCGCCGCCTGATGCTTCATTCTCGGAGAGAGGCCAACCAGCAGTATGAATTACCAATCCGGGCTCACAATTAACAGGGTCCACTTGCCAGAGCTCCTTGAGCCCGATACCGTAGTGCTGTGGGGAACTATCGCAACCGAGCGCATAATGGCGAATCAACTGCTTACCCAAATGCCCTCGACAGCCTTCAGCAAAAACAGTGAATTTGGCATGCAATTCCATGCCAGGCTCATATGTGGCCTTACGCTCTCCAGTTTTAGCCACCCCCATTTCGCTAGTGGCGACCCCCTTTATGGCGCCAGTATCATCAAAAAGTACTTCGCTAGCAGGAAAACCTGGATAGACCTCAACTCCAAGCGCTTCAGCCTGCTCACCTAGCCAGCGGACAACCTCAGCTAAGCTGACAATATAATTACCGTTATTGTGCATAGTCCCCGGAGTCAGCCAAGCGGGCACTTTGACTGCCTTTTGAGCACTGGTAAGAAAATAGATCTCGTCTCGGGTAACTGGTGTATTTAGTGGGGCTCCTCGCTTGGCCCAGTCAGGAAAAAGCTCATCTAGCGCAGTCGATTCGATTACTGCACCAGAGAGGATATGACCACCAATTGAAGCGGATTTTTCTAAAACCACCACGCTCAAATCGCACTGGTATTCTTTAGAGAGTTGCCTAAGTCGGCATGCCGTGGATAAGCCTGCAGGGCCAGCTCCCACGACTACTACATCGACCTCCATAGACTCTCGTTCAGGCATTTTAGGAATAGTCATTGTTTATATTCATAATAAGAAGCAAAGTGGGATGTTAACGGTAAAATAGACCGTCGCCAAGACTGGCGCAAAACCAACACTCTTACAATTCGTGGACCAAAGTCAAGCCCGATGAAAGCGTCCTGAGCAAATCTTTACCCTCACATAATGAAGGCCAATTTCAGAGTTTGGCACGCCAGAATCAGGAAAGATCCAACCACAAATATCACAGATATAGATAACAAAAATCGATGACTGAATGGCGAACTATTTTGATCTTACATTAGGACGTTTGTGGATTCTTCTTAAATTCTTCCACTAATGCGGGAATCAGTTCTGAGAATTCGCCAACAATTCCAAAGCGAGCCTCTGAGAAGATTGGCGCATCCTTATCAACATTTATTGCGACAATCGCCTTAGAAGTACCACACCCAGCCAAATGGTGGCTGGCCCCAGAAATGCCAACAGCAAAGTAGATATTCGGAGACACTGTTTTCCCACTAAGTCCGACCTGCCATGAGTGTGGCACCCAGCCAAGGTCGCATGCAACTCTGCTTGCACCTAGCGCCCCATCCAAGCACTTTGCTAGCTCACTAAGAATCTCAAACCCTTCAGGGCCGCCGACCCCACGCCCGCCCGCAACGACAACACTGGCACTTTCGAGCCTGATACCTTTTGACTCCTCACGTTTTTGTTCTAGCAAAGTCAGAGAGGATTCTTGCTGATCGACCCACATATTCACAACCTTACCCTGACGTTTATAATTCTTTTCAGGTGGTTCAAATATTTTTTCGCGTACGGTAATAACTACTAAAGATGAACTAGGTTGAATTGTCTGTTGCGCACGCCCACCGAAACAAACCCGGGTTAAAAGCAACTCTCCAGAATTCCTTACCTCTATGCCTTCAGTCCCAGTTACTATCGCACCACGATTTCGGAAGGCGATTCGTGGTGCCAAATCGCTGCCAAAATTATTATGGGTAAAGAGTACTACCTCTACTTCCTTTTCCTCAATAGCTGTCGAGACCGGCGCTACATAAGTAGCTAGATCATGTTCGCTGACGTACTCTTTCGAAACGAAGTCAACTTCATCAACTCCTCTAGCTATCAGATTCTCTGATAAAGACTCCTTATTTGAGATTTTAGTATCAAGAAATACAAGTGCAATTATGCTGCCGTCGTTTTTATCTGCAACAAGCTGGCCCGCAGAAATAATCTCAAGATCAGACGATTCAAGTTCCGATGAATCCAATTTTAGTACAACTAGAATGTTTTTCTTTTGTAACATATTTCAGATTTAAATTAGTTTAGTGGCCTTGATTTCTAATACCAGATTTGCGGCAATCTCCGATGGCGAAACTCCTTCTATCATCTGGCAGTTATTAATCCTCTCTGGTGCGAAAAGATCAACCGTAGCCTGTTTAGGAAGGTAGTCCGTCGCACTTAGATCTTGATGCAATGTCTCTTTTTTCAGTTCCGTGAGTGGTTTACGCGCAGATTTCATCGTCTCCCTTAAAGAAGGTTTTCGTGGCGCACCAAACTCGTTTGCTATTGAGACTACTACTGGGAGATCGCACTCAACGATATCCGAACCATCACTTAAGACACGTTCAACAGTAACGGAACCAGATTTGGTTGAAAGGGCTTTAGCCCAACTAATTATTGGCCAATTGAATAACTCGCCAATTCCTATCCCAACCACTCCAATGTCGAAATCGGCCGCTTGTCTGCCAGTTAATATCAAATCTGGCCGACATTGATTTTTGATAGCAGTTACCAATACAGCTGCCGTTGAAAAGCTATCTGATACATCGAAGTCGGCCGAGGAGATCAATACGGCTTGATCTGCTCCCATAGATAAGCCATGCTTGAGCATATCCTTAGCGTCTGGCGTACCTAAGCTGAATAAGATAACTGACACCTCTTCAGGGGTTTCATGAGCTTCTTTCAATTGAACTGCAGCTTCCACTGCTTGCTCGTCAAACGGACTCATCACCATTTCAACCCCAGACATCTTAACTGCCTGTTTTTTTTCTAGATCTATGCGAAATAAGGGAGGTGGGACTTCAGGGTCCATTATCTGCTTTACACAAACAACAATAATCATCTCTAAACTAACTCCGATAACTATCTGTGGAAATACACGGCCTAAACCCGGGAAAAAACCCTGCCAAAAATAAGTACCTAATTTGACTAACGTTTCTTATCGGGCCAATTACCGATGTTTTTTCTGGCTGAATCTGGGGTATCAAGATAAGTTACTCTTGCTGGCTGAAGTATCTGTTGCTCTGAAGACTCGCGAACATGTTCAGAAGGCAAGAGGTGCTTATGCAGGGGCGAGAGCCCACGTCATTCCACCACTTCAACCTCAACCGGCACAATGCCATCAAAGTGTTTCATCTGGAAGTTCCACGGGGTTTGAGGCTGAATCCGACCTTCCTGGTCGGTAGCGCGCGCTTTAATACTATATTTACCAGGCTTCGTGGCCTCCCAATTCAAAGACCACCTTCTCCACAACCAACGGTCGTTACTGGGCTCAACATGGGCTTCAGTCCAATTCTCACCATCATCCGTACTGACCTCGACAGAGGTGATCGCGCCCAAGCCACTCCACGCATAACCGCATATGCGATGGATTCCAACTTTAAGCGGTGAATCCTCATCAATCGGGTTAGTGATTATGCTTTTTACCCCCAATTCTTTACAGGGTACTTTGTTTGGATCATCCGGCCCATCACCAAGGACAAAATATTGCGTCTGATAGTAACAGGGCATCTCATAGTCTAGTAATTCGATCTCCTTCAACCATTTCACCGACCAATTTCCTGACCAACCAGGCACAATAACTCGTAAGGGTGCTCCATGAACGTGGCGAAGATATTCCCCGTTCTGCGCCCAAGCTAATATGGTATCCGGATCCATAGCCTTGGATAAATCAAGGGCCTTATCGTAATTGATTACACCGGGATCTTCGATTTCTATATCAGTCCGGCCCGTAGATAGATAAATTGGTGTGGGATCTGGCCTTCCCTCGTCATAACCGACAAGGTGAACATGCGTTGCCTCAGGGTTAACTCCAGCCAACTCAAGAACATCACGCAATCGAACTCCAGTCCATTCACCACCGCTCACGAGACACGTGGTTGGTATCGCATCAAATATGTCATCTACGTTCGTTGCGCCACCATCATCACCTGCCATTTGATTCCAACCTCCCTGCTCTTCCTGCACTTTAAGTCGGGAAGGTTTAGGGCCACCATCTTTTTGCCAACGAAAGTACTCGCCATCATCCCCTGCGCACTCCATTGTAGTACGCACAGTTACAGAGGGAAGACGTTGAATTTCCTCAAAGCTGAATGTTATGGGTTTTTCAACCAAACCAGATACTACGAATTCATAATCATCTGGATGAATCGGATCCGCCATATTCAACTGAGCGATTATGTAGGAGGCATCTGTTGGGGTTGTCAAACCTCCAAACTCAAGCACCGGCGCGCGAGCAAAAATAGTGCGGCCCTTATCGTCTTTACTAGGCATGATTCGGGCCTTCTTACGGTCTGGCCAACCTTCGATCCATTCTCCTTCCATTTCTGGGCGCGGCATCTAAAAGCTCCTGATCTACTACATAATTTGAAAAAAATTACTTCAATACAAAAAGATTTCTTTGGCAATCAAACCTTAGGCAACTACAGTCCAACCAATACTAGAACTGCACTCATTCAACAACATCTTTACCATCCAAAATCCTTGGGCGAATTTTCCGTTACAACCCAGTTGTCCGTAGCTGACAAAAATCTGACTCACCACACAACCTATGTGAAATTTTTTGGTATTGCGACTTTCTCGTCAAAAATTATTTCTGCTGAATGGAATCAAAAAACTAACTAAGCTATCGTATATTGTATAAAAATAATCGAAATCCACGCGTTGGTCTAGTAGGGATTTTTCGGGTGTAATACGCATTTTTACGGATCATCTTGAACCCGCCAACAAGAAACGCTTTACGAGTTCAGAGATAGATTTGACCTCAAGTTTTGCCTTAATATTGGCTCGATGGGCCTCGACAGTTCGCCGACTGATATTCAAAACACGTGCGATTTCCTTATTTTGGCTCCCATCTACCAGAAACTGGATAATTTCTCTTTCCCGTGCGGTAAGCTTCTCATAGCGACCTTCAAACTCTGAGTTAGCTTTAATTTCCAAAAATCGCTTGTCACTCAATTCAATCCCATGCCTTATTCTTTCCAGCATTGCAGAGTTAGTAAAAGGCTTTTCGAGAAAGTCGACGGCGCCACCCTTAATAGCCCGCACAGTCAGCGGAATATCTGCTTGTCCCGAGATCACGATTACTGATAAAGCTGAACCACGCCCGCACAGTTTTTCAAGCAGATCTAGTCCCATCATATCGGGCAACCAAATATCAAGAATTAGGCAACCTTTTGTTTCGAGAGTTACAAAGTCTAAAAACTCTTTGCCAGACGCGAAGCAATTAAACTCGAGCCCCAATACGTCCGCAAATCGCTTAAAAATATCGCGAATACTCGGATCGTCATCCAATACATACAACATAGTTTTGACTTTGATGATACTGGGGAAGGTTTTTCTCGATCATCTCTTTTTGCGCCCATGTAAGAATATAATTGTGCCGCGGGGCTAGATAGAAAACTTACGTACTAGTATATATCGGTGACTGAAATTGTCGAAGTTCTGCCAATTTCTCAGGGGATACTTTACAGATTGGAAGGCTACAATGCACAGCAGTAACTCCGGGTTCTGCATTATTAACCCCCAGTATACCTCCATTGCGCTCAATTATCGTACAAGCAGTCGATAGTTCTACCACTATCATGTTGGTTTCCGAGTCGATAAATGGCCGAATAGCGTTATTTGAGTAACTTGGGCCCGAGTCTGAGAATTCAATTTCAATAGCTTTAGCCCTACCCTGAGTATCCATAACTTGTTTGTATGAAATCTTTACTACGCGTTTTTGGTGATAACTCTTAGCTCGTGTAACGTTTTGAATAGAATTTTCAATAATTGCTAACACCGCCTGACCCAATTGGGCAGGATCAGCAAGAATTGGTGCGCGGGGCGGTCTTTGTTGAATCTCTAGATTTATACGTTTCTGATACAGTTCTGTGGATAAGGCCCGTGCCGTTTCAGAAACTACCTCATCTACGTGAGTTATTTGCCACTTACTCTCGTTACTAAAAATCGGTTTCTGAAACGAGTTCAAAAGTTGGCCAAGGCGGTCGGCATTAAAAGAAATAAGGTCAAGCAACTCTTCAAGATATACTTTCCCCACTAACTGAACTTGAGAATCTGTCTGTTTCCCATAATCCTGACAAGAGACTAACTCTCGGCACATCTCAGTGTAACTTGTTATTGCAGTTAATGGATTACTCAATTCGTTAGTCATAAACCTGGAAAATTCTCTGAGGCGCGCCATATTCTCAGCAGGCTTAAAATTTTTCTGGGAATAGTCATCCTTCTGGCTCCCTTTACGAGCCAGTTCGTTGCATCTGTTATGATCTTCAGCTGACACAGAAGAACTCTATAATTGGCTTTGTGTTCTAATAAAGTTGCCGTGACTTACTACACCTAAGCCTGCAACTTCGAAGAAGTATGTAGTCCTCTCCCGGCGCATGAATTCTCCGTATAGTCAATCGTCAAATCGAGTAGCAGTTTCTAACCCAACTCCACCATGAGTACGCGGAAATGCGGCTTGTAAATTTTCTTCAAGTTTTGTTGGAAGATCTTGATACAGCCTTTGAGCCTCGATCTCCTTTAGTAACTTTATCGTTTCCTCTTTATCATGCTGCACAAAATAATTTGAGTTAAGCGCTCTAAATAAGTAGATCTTTTTTCTTTCATTACAGGCAAGCAATTGAGCTAGCGCTGTATAGTAGGATTCCCCTTTTATAGTTTTCTCGAGCCATTTAGGGGATGGCGCACGAGTTGATTTTTTTGCAGTCTTCTTTTTAGTTTTCTTCTTGGCAGCCATTTTTTTCTCCTGTGATTATTAGGTATACCAAAAATTTGGTAGATCTACAAAACTCTCGTTTCGTTTATTTCTGTATCCTAAATTCTTGAAATAGATTCAAGTGATTTGTGCGAAAATTTAATTTTCACTCTCGTTTAATCTCTGGTCCGTCAGCCCCAACATTCTTCTCACCGGTCGCTGAGATCTGCGCAGCAAAACGGGCAACTGACTCACCGAGTTGCTTCAATCTACTGGCAATTCCTTCATCTATGAGTTGGCCATTTTTAAAATGTGAATTATTCGCATAGACAGCACCCGGTATTGCATGCCCTTGAAAAAATCCAATTACTGGCTTCAATTGATGTTCAATTGCCAGGAAATGATGGTCGCTCCCTCCGGTTGCCACTATTCCCACAGGCTTGCCTGTAAGAGCATCGTTTGGGATTAAATCGAACATGTTCTTGAGCCTAGCCGTGTAACTAGCTCTGTACATAGGTGTCCCTATAATTAGACCGTCACAGGCGCACACACTATCAATTAAGAATTGCGTATCACCGCTATAGGTTTTGGGATCTCGTCCATCACAAAATTGGACATCCAGATCACCTAAGTTGATGGCGTGAACTTCTGCCTCAACTCCATTCAGAGCCAAACGGGAATGACCCAGCGCCTGTTGAACTAAGGCCAGTGTTCTAGACGTCGATTTTGGGCTACCTGAGACTCCAAGAATTTTCAAGATCTTATCCGTATTGGTTAATCAGTTTTGTCCTTCGAGATAGGGCTCCCTAAAACTGTGCCGAGAATACAAGGGGGGATGCCCCCCTTGTATTCGATATGCGCAGATTTTTGTACTTTACGCGCTCTTCTTTTTGATTCTCTTGCCCTTGCGAAGATCTGCCTCCATCTCTCGAACAAGCGGGATAACTTTTTCGCCAAAATTCTTCAGCTCCCAGTTATAGTGAAGAAAGCCACAAAGAATCACACCCATTCCAAGTTGTTTCAGCTCAATGATTCTCTTTGCGACAGTTTCGGGAGTGCCAATCAGACCTGTCTTGAAACCATCGTTGTACTGCACAAGATCCGAAAATGATGAGTTGCCCCACATGCCCTTTCCATCTTTAGTTTCTCTTGCGGCACCCTTAACAGCCTCTCCAAACCCCTTAACAGCCTCGACGTCAGCGTTAACTATGATCTCGCGCAGTTGTTCTGTGGCCTCTTTCATCGTGTCCCGCACGATCGAGAACCCATTGCAACCAAACTTTATCTCACTTGGATCGCGACCAGAGTCTATGGCAGACTGCCGAGAATCTGAGATAATTTCGTTAAATCCGTCGTTTGTATTCCCATTCATAAACAGACAGTCGGTTACCCGTCCAGCCATTTCACGCGCGTCCGTAGAATTACCACCCTGGAAAACAACTGGACGGTGAAGCGGCTTGGGCAACATTGGTGCTTGATTAATCTGATAGAAATCACCATAAAAAGTGAATTCTTCCTCGGTCCACATACCCTTCATTACTCGGATGAATTCTTCTGACCGACGATACCGCTCCTTATGCTCAAGCCAAGGAAACCCAAGTGCCGTAAATTCGCCTTTAAACCAGCCACTAACAACATTGATTGAGGTACGACCTCCAGAAACCACATCCAATGACGCTTGCATTTTCGCGACGATCGCAGGATGCCATAACCCTGGGTGTACCGCAGTGATCATCTCGAGAGTTGTCGTATGCTGAAGGAGTGCATTTGAGATCGTAAATGCCTCATGCTGGTGATCGGCACCATAACTAGCAAACCATCGAGTCTGAGCAAGCGCAGTTGCAAAGCCAGTTGCTTCAGCGTCTTTTGCATATTTGATATTTGCCTCGATACCGTAGTCGGTATCCATTGGCAACATTGTTATTACCAGACCGCCGGATACATTCGGCACCCAATATGCAAACTGCACTTCTTCATTGGCCTTGGTGTACCAATCTGAAGCTTTTAAAGGATTTTTCTTATCAGAAAGAAGTTTTGGATAAGTTGCCATAGTTTTTTCTCCCAAGGCTTGTGATCACACTGGACCTTTCACCCTCTATAGGTTGATTTGTATTAGTGTTAACTCAGATAAGTCGTTCTGACCTCAGTTATTGAGCCCACCTCGATCCCATTGTGTGAGTAGCAGTATTCTCAGTAAATCCGTAGAACTACTTCTATAAATTCGTAGAACTACTTCTATAAACTCGTAGAACTACTTCCCCTATCAAGGTCTAGTGTTGCCGCTCAAAGATCAAACACTGTCCTATCATCGTTATAACTGCCTTCACTATAAGCCTGATACTTCTGGGGATTTTAAGGTATCCATCGGATGTCAAATACTAACTCTATACGTATCTTGAGATATCTTTGATATTCTTCTAAGAATAAGCCTCATACGTACACTTTATGTGGCCTATCTTTCCCCAACTTTTTGATCAAGGCAATTGCCTTTTTGGTATTTCCTTTAGTTTCAATTAATGCATCTTTACAATCTAAGGTCCCGGCACGGGTAGTTATACGTACCTCCTTAATCATTGCTGCGGTGAGTGTAACTTCTTTGTTATCAGAACCCATTAAAACCTTCCTCCTTCGACTGAGTGTTGCTTTTTCCTTAGGGAAATATATGTGAAAATACATATTAATAATATTACCGTTATAAGTATAATGGTAATATTAATTTATTTAACAGTAATTCTTATTAAAGGTAAATTGCGTAATTTACCTATTAGATCAGAGTTTTTACGTATTCAATTCTCGGTCGTCACTTTCTTTTAGCAAAAGCGACTCAACATCACTTCTAATTGCTAACCAAATCAATTCGTGATTCCACGATGTGATCATCAAGTCTTCGCAGCGCCAGCGCCGAATGTAGTAAAAAGGGTCATATAATAATCACGGCTCTTTTTGAAAGTCTTAATTTTGCAGACTGGTAACACGAAAACAGTTCGTTGTTAGTCGAGCACTAAACGCCCTAGCTGTCGCCACTAACACTCGGAAAACGTTTTACACCAGCCGTAACTAATCCACAGATGAACAAATGGTAAATCGGCTCTCCACGTACGACATTGTTGAATACCTCGACGCTTACATGCGGCTTTACCAACGATTATCAACACAAATCTCCCAGCAATCATCTTTAGTAATCAGTCTATCCGAATTCCCGCTGATCAAATATAAAATCCCTTGGCTAAACGACGCACCGCTGCAGGTAGTCAGCTTAAATCAGGGGTTCCTTTTTTGGGATGACTCAATTTTTCCAAAGGGACATTGGTACTTTACCGGTGGACCGGCTATAAAAATTGATGAGGTACACACTCATACCCCATTATCTGTCCGAACACTGTTTAGCACAAACTCCACTACCCAAAAACCAGAAGGGATTGTGAGAGCTATTTTAAAGAGTTCTGTACCAAAAGAAATATGGAGGGGTCACCTAGACCTAACTTCCGTTGAACATGAATTCAAGATAGGGTCGGGTAAACGATTAACTATTTATCACTACCCAAACTCCCTCAGTGAGTTCCTAAGGGCTGCGACCTTTGGTTTTTTTGGACATATTGAGCAAACACCATTTGTACCTAAAAAATATGAGTTAACAGCTTTTGAAATGATTACTAACCTTGGTTTTTTCCCAGCTGACTTAAATAACAAGCGTTTTTTTTCGAGTTTGGGAGTAGTTCTAGATCCTACCCCATTATTAACAAACGCTCGAGATTTTGAGATTCCACTGAAACACGCTTTGTATCGCGATTTGACAAGGCTAAATTCGTGCCGGGCCTTTACTGCAGAGGACTATATCCGTCAATTTTCTTCAAAGTCTTTTTGGGATCCGAGTGATTCAGATGACTCTGATGAACTCTACAAATTAATTTTAAACTTAAGTTTTGACTAAAATGTAAGCCTTCGTTAGGCCACCGCGATATCAACAAATAGGAATTCTTTGCTAACCGAAGAACATTAAAATCGTTTCCCCACGCTTTCAAGTGCAGCGGTCAAATCAGCAAAACGAATTGGCTTAGAGATATACCCATCCATCCCAGAATTCAAATATTCTTCTCGATCTCCCCTCATAGCATGAGCGGTCATCGCAAGTATGGGAATTCGCGTTCCAAGCAACGCCTCTTTCTCGCGAATACGTCTAGCAGCTTCCAGGCCGTCCATACCAGGCATCTCAATATCCATGAGAATAAGATCAAAGTCTTTGCCATCATAAGAATCGAGTAGCTCCAAACCGGAACCAACTAATGTGGAATTCACCCCAAGTTTTTCCATAAACGCCTTAATTACCTCTTGATTAATTAGATTATCTTCAGCAATTAATATATTTCGAAAAGGTAAAGAGTATTTCACAAAACTTCCGCCAAGTTGGCTTATCTCATTCGCACCGATAATCGGATTGCCAGTCAAACATCTCCGAAGTGTAGACGCTAATTCTGAATATCTTATTGGCTTCACCAGAGTCATCACATTCCTTGGTCTTGTTTGATTTGGATGATTTAGCTCTTGGCCCCGAAAACAAAAGACAATGATTGGTATAGAACTATCCACACCGTGATTTTGTGAGAGACTTATAGCATCTAGATTTTTAGCATCCGCAAATTGGTGATCTATAACTAGCGCATTGAACGAATTGTTCTCTAATTCACTATCGCTTAACTTCTTAGCGCAATCCGCGATCGTTTCGACAGAAAAAACTGTAAATCCCCATTCCTTTGCAATATTCTCAAATTGTAACGACGCCACCTTCGTTCCAAGCAGTGACAATATTCTTGCACCCACAATGTCATCGACAGAAAATGAAGGAGGATTCAACTCGCCAGTTGAAATATCAAATGTTAAATAAAATTGAAAATCCGACTTAACACCGACCTCGCTTTCAACCCAGATCTTGCCACCCATCAGCCCAACCAGATTCGAGGCGATTGCCAATCCCAAACCCACTCCACCGTACTCTCGGGATAATCTACCGTCCATCTGCGTAAAAGGCTTGAACAAGTCTTGTTGCTGATCTAGAGGTACCCCAGGGCCAGTATCACAAATAGAAAACTTTATTGTCTCCTTATTAGGCACTGACACTACTCGGTTCCTATGATCGCAAACGAGTGAAACCTCTCCTACCTTAGTGAATTTCAGTGCATTGCCAACAATATTCGTCAATACTTGCCTAAGTCGACCAGAATCTCCATACAATGAATCAGTGATATCGCTAGCTACCGAATAAGACAAATCAAGCCCTTTGGTTCGGGCACGCTGGGCAAGAGACTGAAGAGTGTCGGCTAATAACTCTCTCAGGCTAAAATTCTTTTCGTAAATTTCTACGGTCCCTGTCTCGAATTTCGAAACATCTAGTATTTCATCTAGGATTCGCAGTAAGTTGTCCCCTGACTCGCTTATTCCAAGAACATAGCCGTGTTGGTGATCCTTTAACTCTGTTTCACCAAGCAACTCAGACATCGCGATTATTCCATGCATAGGAGTCCTTATTTCATGACTCATAGTGGCTAAAAATCGACTCTTAGCGGCGCTCGCTACCTCTGCCACCTCTTTTGATTTCTCGAGCTGCTCATACGCAATTTTGCGCGCTAAATCTGACTTATACAGAGCACGGGCACTTGCCCAAATAAATAAATTGAAAACAACCATTATGCCAGTGACAGCGACAGCGACATGTTCGGCAAAAATCCAAGTATCGAAACCGGAACCGTAATAACCGTAGATTCCAAGTCCTGTGATACCCATCCAACCCATCACTAAAGGGATCACTAATGCAACTGGAACCAACGCCCTGCTCAACGTCCCGCCCGAAGTGTCACTTATTAAAGCTCTAGCAGGTTCTCGAGTCGGGCGATTTAGAAATTCTGCAGTCGTCAATAAAAACAGCAAAATGGATGAGTTGATTGTGCTCGGAATGTCGCTACTGAGTAAATTGTGAAGCACACCCGCGCTAAAAATGAATCCCGCAATAGATACATATGAAATAGCCATTGCACCTAGCAATAGCACTCCGGCAACCGCGTCGGCAAACCTCCAATTGAAGTAAAACAAGATAATACTGAAACTAATTGCCAATAAACCCACTGAATTATGCAACTGCATTGGATGACTTTTCGCGTCAGACTTAAAGATTAATTGATCGATAGAAATACCTTCAGATATTTGGAAATCGATCAGTTTAAGAAAACAAGCAAGAGAAACGAGAGTAATAGTCGCAAACGTATATACCATCCTGACCCGACTCTGACTTCCCTGTCTGGTTGCAATTTCGATGCCCAAAATAGTGAACAAAACCAATACAGTTGGGTTTGTTAAGATCCAAGTAGGCACTGGCAAAGACTTCATCCAGTCAACTTCAAGACCCCAACCAAAGAGCGAGGATAAGGCCATTGTTATGGCTAGCCAGCCGAATATTCTGGCTAGATTGCGAGATCTGTGGCCCGACTCTCCTTCATCTTTAACTGTCGTATGGCGCATACATGCGGTGCTTTAAAGGTCAAATACATGACCTGTGATTTTAACCTTTGACTCTCCGACTACCCTTTCGCCTAAATCTCTACCTACACTACCTCAGGTAAAAGGTTCGCACAACGACGCGATTTCGACTAGTTTCGGCTATCAATCATGCATCCAGATTACCGAAGACTCCCGTTTGCATTTTAATCGAGATTCGTCGGTGTACTTTAAGTGACGAGTGCTCGACGCAGGAGTTTCCCCTCTGTTTGCATAAATTCGCCAATAATACTGTCGAGATCATCAAGCTGCGATTCCGTAACATAAAGGCCCTTCGTGGGAACTGAGGAGCCGAGTTCGACGAGAAGTGGTCGCAGGTGGTTTTCAACCGCGAGCGCGTGATGGGCGGCGGCACCCACCATCACGGGCAAAGAGATGGTTCCAGCCATACCTTTGGTTTGATAACGGTCTAGAAATGCTTTGAGGAGCCCAGTATAAGACGCCTTGTATACGGGACAAGCGGCGATGACAAGATCACTTGACGCAACTTTCTCGTTAAGAACTGCGAGTTCATCATTTTTCCACTCAAAAAGGTGGCTAGCAAAATGAGCAAGTTCGATGATTTCTATATTGGCCTGACTGCCAACCCCGATGGCCTCAATCGCGAAGCGGGCTACGGTTTGGGCAACTCGCGTAGTGCGACCACCTGGATTGGGGTTCCCGACCACAATACTCACTTGCATATCGCTCTCCTTTTGCACTTGGCACCACATGATACCAAGTGCTTGCCATGTCTACTTTTATGTCTAAAAACGGTACGTTTTGTTCAGCAAGGATAGAGTTATCAACAACC
This sequence comes from Gammaproteobacteria bacterium, assembly GCA_963580215.1. Taxonomy (GTDB): domain Bacteria; phylum Pseudomonadota; class Gammaproteobacteria; order Arenicellales; family UBA868; genus UBA868. Next base: position 84,097 of record CAUZJT010000001.1, on the reverse strand, counting down.
CTTTGCAATGGGTGAATCTTCTCTGGCTGATTAACTTTCAACACCTGTTAGTCCATTAACTATTGATTGTTCGTCAATAACGGTAAAAAGTATAACTGTCACTTCAAGGCTGAACTCAGCCATCGGCTAGCGCGGCCCGAGTATCCTCAGCAGGCGGGATCAGGTAGGCATAGAAATCAAAACATCTTAAGAAAAAATATCCGGTATCGGGATTCCTAACGGAAGTGGTGGAATCTACTGATTCACCGCCTCAAGGGATGTTTGATCCAACCCAGCATGCCTCAACCAGCCTGATCTTTACACCTAAAAACCTCTTATGAAGCTTTTTGGTAATACGTATGAGAAGCGGCGACTTTCAACGATACTCAGTCGTCATCGCAGTCATCGTCATGATCATCGTGATGTCCAGGATTGGAAAGTGATCGGTCCTCGCCATACCCGTGGGGGCTGTAGCGCGCTTCGCGCCTATCGCTCTTAGGCAGGTGCCCGCTGGAAGCCGACAAAGCAGCAGCGAGATCCGGGTAGAGATCAACATAACCGTCGTAGTTGCCCTGCACCATACCTGTGGATATGGCCGGCGAAGCCACTGATACGCCAGCTGAAGAACCGGGTGCTAAAACCCCACCGACAGCGCCGCTCACGTTCAGACCGGATAACTGATGCCAGCACCATAGTCATCTTTACTAAACCAAACGGCGTCTCTCCTTGTGGACTGAATTCCCTGACTGAACCAGCCCCTTACAAACTGTAGATATCAGTCTGAGTACGAATGCCGCCTAAAAAGGGTCGGCCACGGCAAATACCTGGTGAACGACGTTGGCGATGGTGAGCTGGATCGCGGGCCTCATCTGCTCAAAAACTCCCAGTGAAGCGTCAGATGCCGCTCCAACCCAATCTTGAAGTTAGCAAATTCCAGAATCTGATAATCAGTATCTAGGGGAACCTACCCTTCGCTTAGCCGTACAGCGCATAAATGCAAGATCAAACGCAAGGCTAACCCAGCATAAAACACGGGGCTCGAGAACTGCTTCATGTTCTACTTCACTGACTGCTATCTTGCTGAGAACGACATTGGGAGTGATCGAAGTAATGTGCGGGCGACGTCTCCCGACGGAGGTTCAAGACCAAGCGCAACAGTTGCGATGGCAAGCGTTGGGGAAAGGGGATATTGGCTGGACCTGTTCTCCTGACAGCCGTTGTGCTGATCATAGTCTCCCCTGCTGCTGTCACTGATGTTACTGAGGATTCTGATGGACTTAAGGATCCGGCATCACCGTAGATCGCAACGCCAAGGAAATAATCCATGTCAGAGATATACTACATCACTACATGAGTACCGCATGATTGGCGCGCTCTTTTAGCTGGGTTTATGACGCAGCTTTGCGGCTACAAAATCCTTTTGCGGTATGTGCAACAGACGCTGTATCTTGCGCATCAAATGCAGTTCGTGATTATCGAGGCGCCCGTCAGCATAGACTACCCGCCACATCTGTTCGACCAGGGTTAGCCGCTGCTGCTCGCTCCAGTGCTTATTGATCAGCGAGGTAAACCCATGCAGGCCGGTGGCCTCTTTTGCCTGGGACTCAGCCAACGCTAACAAGGCTTTTGAATCCACGTCACTTAATGAGAACTGACTACACACCAGTGTGTGTATCGTCGATCTCTCTGTATCGCCCAGGTCGTAGTCCGCCATCGCAGTCTCAAACAGCAAAGCTGCTGCAGCTAGGCGCAAAGATTCCTCCACGGCCAAAGGATCATCGCGCGATTGAAGCCGCTTGCGAAAAAACTCCCCGATTGTGTCAATCATATGATCTGTAACCCCACTTTGGACTCGCGCATTCTAATCCTACTAAGGGAAAAGCGCGTAAAACGGCTGGATGAGGCACAAGCATGCCAAGAAGGGGATCACAATACGACCCATGAATCGGGCAAAAAAGGACGGAACCGTGACGGGTACCGCCTCTAACTCCACGGTTATTAATGGAGGAGATATGCAGGCGTATTAACCTATACCACCCTATTAACCGCATTGATTCAGATCAACATTTTCAAACTCTAAAAAGTACCCATAACATCCCAAGTAACCGCGGCGCTCTAAGGAGCCTTCAGCATACAAGTTTCGTCCTGGCTATCACGCTGGCTGTCATAGCGCATTTCACAAATGATCACCTGGCCAGATTTTTCCAAGCGGTAGTCGGTGACAGAAACAATACGCCACAAATCAGTATAAGGCGCAATCCCGGGACGACGTTCGTTTCTTTCAGTGATTGCAATGACCTGCCAACCCTGGCGGGTCAGGTCATAAACACCCGCTTCGAGCGACTGTGCCCAACTGATACTGGTGAATACGCCGAGCAGAAAGAAAGTGAATGCAGTAAAAGCTCTCCTGCTAACCCGGGACACGACCCGCTGCAGGCAATAGGCGATCACGCCCTAGCGAGTGCCATAAATCCGGTCACCCGCATCACCCAGGCCAGGCAGGATATAGCCATGATCATTTAGTTGGCGGTCCAACGCCGCTGTATAGACCGGAACATCAGGATGTGCCTCGGCAAATGCAGCAACCCCCTCGGGAGCGGCCAGCAGGCAAACAAACTTGATCTGTTTGGGCTTATCCTTTTTCAAACGAGTGATGGCGGCGCTCACAGAATTGGCGGTTGCCAACATCGGATCTACAACAATCACCTGACGTTCGTGAATATCATGAGGCACCTTGTAGTAATACTCGATGGCTTCCAGAGTATCCGGATCACGATACAAGCCGATATGCCCCACCCGAGCCGACGGTATCAGATCAAGCATACCGTCCAGAAGGCCATTGCCTGCGCGCAGCACCGAGACAAAACACAGTTTCTTGCCGGACAGCATAGGCGCCTGCATGGTCTCTAGTGGCGTTTCAACTTCTCTTAGTTCTGTCGGCAGATCACGCGTGACTTCGTATGCCAGCAACAGTGCGATCTCGCGCAGCAGCTGGCGAAAGTTTGCGGTGGGCCGGGTTTTATCCCGCATTAAGGTGAGTTTGTGTTGCACCAGCGGATGGTCAACTAAGGTGAAAGATTTCTGCATGATCCTGCTCTCGTCACAACGGATATGATTGTTTTGGGGATGGAAAATAGTCCAACACCAAAATACTGGTGAATATCTCGACGGGGTACCCCACCATTACATTCTATGTCACGATACCGGCAATTGACACTGGCAGTAACCAGCCACCAGGCAACGCTACAGGAAAGCTGTCTGGACGAATAAAACGGCTGAAACTCAAACAATAGATCAAACACAATCAGGTAATGAGCGTACTGAAACAACCAACCCGGGACATTGCCGCAAAGCGCCGAGTGGTTCTCACGGGCAGTGAATGTACCGGCAAGACCCAGATTGTCCAAGCTCTGGCCACTCATTTTGCCTGTCCATTCTCGGCAGAAGCCGCGCGTCTTTATCTTGACCGGCAATCAATGGCACTGACAGCCCAAGATATCGAGCCCATCGCCTTTGAGCAGATTACCCAGGAAGATGCTGCCGTGGGCCGTTCGTCCGAGCTCACCATCCATGACACCGATCTTCTGTCCACCATGATCTACGCGCGCCATTACTACCAGCACTGTCCCGATTGGATCGTAGATACCGCGCATTCGCGGGCATGGGGGCTGTATCTGTTATGTGATATCGACCTGCCCTGGGTAAGCGATGGGCTTTTGCGCGATCGGGGGGTGGGTGAGCAACGAGCACAGTTGCATTCACTTTTCGTCGCCATGTTGAACCAAACGGGTCAGCACTGGATGTATATACGCGGCATCGGCCCTGCACGCGAGCAATACGCGATTGCCGCCGTTGCAAACTATCTTGCCAAAGGCGGCATCACTCTCAGCCACGAAGTTGACAGCCCTCAAGTGGACAACTAGATTATAGGTGTTATCCGACGGGGTGTCCGACATAGGTCGGGCTGAGAATGACCCGTTGAACCTGAACCGGATCATACCGGCGGAGGAATTCGGATAATGGCGTCAAAGCCCCTCCGCCCTTCAGTTCCGAAGGAGCCTTACGTGAAAATCCTGAAGATTCTTTGTGGTCTTGCGAGCTGTTTGCTGGCGATTACCTGCCCTACAACACAAGCGGCAAAGACTCAGCTGACGGTCTACACCTATGCCTCGTTTGTATCCGAGTGGGGCCCTGGCCCGCTCATTGAAGAGCATTTCGAGGCGCAATGCGATTGTGATCTAAAGTTTGTCGGTCTGGAAGATGGTGCCGCGTTACTCAGTCGGCTGAAACTCGAGGGGGATCGCTCACCGGCAGATGTCATTCTTGGGTTGGATACCAGCCTGACCGTTGAAGCCCAACAAACAGGGCTGCTGCAAGGACACGGGTTAGATCTGGAATCAGTCAACTTTGCCCTACCCTGGTCCAACCCGGTCTTTGTGCCGTACGACTTCGGCTACTTTGGCTTTGTTTACGACAGCGAGGCACTTCCCGTCCCGCCGGCTAGTCTTACGGAACTGGTCAATAACAGTAACGGGCCGCGCATCATCATCCAGGATCCCCGCACCAGCACGCCGGGACTGGGGCTTGTGCTGTGGATGCGCAAAATATTCGATGCGGCTGACGAGGATGCCTGGGCCATGCTGGCGCCCCGAATTGTGACTGTAACTAAAGGCTGGTCGGAAGCCTATGGGCTCTTTCTTAAAGGCGAGGCACCCATGGTACTGAGCTACACCACCTCCCCTGCCTACCACCGCCATGTAGAACAGACAGATCGCTACCGCGTAGCCATGTTCAAAGAGGGGCATTACCGACAGGTTGAGGTCGCTGCCCGACTGGGCACTTCGTCCGAGCCACAACTGGCGCAGGACTTTCTGGGTTTTCTGCTTTCAGACACAGTCCAAAATATCCTTCCCACCTCGAACTGGATGCTACCAGCAGTGCTTACAGGGCAACCCCTGCCCGAGGCCTTCCACAGTGATGAAGTGCCACAGCAGATGCTTCGATTCGATCCGGCGCACGTACAAAATCAGCGCAAACAATGGATAAATCGCTGGCTGTCCGCATTGTCACGTTGAGCCGTATGCGGGCGTATCGAGTCATCTCGCTCTGGCCCGGGACCCTGGCCGTGGCCTTTCTGAGTACCCTGATTGGGGGCTCTCTTGTCGGGATAATGGCCAGATTCGGCACCGGCGATCTTACGGCAATCGTGACCGATGCCTACTTGCACTCGGTAATCGGTTTCACGCTGTGGCAGGCCACACTTTCAACCCTGATCAGCGTTGGGCTCGCACTACCGATCGCTCGCGCCTACGCCCGACAGTCCCACTTTGTTGGGCGGCGCGCGCTGATCACATTGATGGGCCTGCCGATGGTCATGCCGGTGATTGTTGCGGTTCTGGGTATCGTCGCGGTCTACGGCCACAACGGTGTGATTACTCAGTTGATGCGCACAGCAGGGTTCACATGGTCTTTTGGGATCTATGGCCTTGGCGGGATACTGCTGGCCCATGTTTTTTTTAACCTGCCGCTGGCGGTGCGATTGTTGCTGCCGGCCTGGGAGCAGGTTCCAGGCGAAAGCTGGCGCCTCGCCAGTACCCTGGGGATGTCTAGCACCCAGTTGTTCCGATTTATCGAGTGGCCCGCACTGAGCGCTTTTCTACCCGGCACGCTGGTGATTGTTTTTCTGCTCTGCTTCACCAGTTTTGCGGTCGTATTGACCCTTGGCGGGGGGCCTGGGGCAACCACAGTTGAAGTGGCGATTTATCAGGCACTGCGCTTTGACTTCGATCCCGGCCGGGCAACGCTGCTTGCCCTTATTCAACTGGCGCTATGCGCAACGATTGCGCTGACCATGTCTCGATGGCTGCGCTCGCAACCGCTAACCCAGGGGCTGCAAGAAGGTCTACGAAACCGACCCGACCGAAAAGCTCCACTGAATCGAGCTGTAGATGTCTTGCTGATTACAGTGAGTGCGCTCTTTATCGGCTTACCTATCGCAGCGGTTGTTGTTGCGGGTCTTGAGGGGCCGCTGTTACGGGTTATCTTGGATTCTGCGCTTTGGAGTGCAACCGCGCGCAGCCTGGGGATTGCGCTGATAGCGACACTAATCGCCAGCATATTGGCGTTGGGTCTGGCGATGACTGCTCGGCGGCTGGTGTTGGTGCAGCGGCGGCCTGGGGCCACGGACCTGGTGTTGTTGGCCGGCTCGGTAAGTCTCGCGATTCCACCCATGGTGATTGGCACCGGGATTTTTCTTTGGGCGCTGATGACCGGCACAACAGAGGTGTTTACCCTTTTGCTCATAGCGTTAATTAACGCACTCATGGTATTGCCCTACGCCTTGCGCAGCATTGCTCCAGTTCTGATCGACTCAGGACGGCGCCACCACAAACTGTGCGAACAGCTGGGCCTGCAGGGCTGGCAGCGATTCCGCCGCATCGACTGGCCTGCTATACGCAAGCCGACAGCGTTTGCTGTGGCGCTGGGCAGCGCGTTGTCATTTGGAGATATGGGCGTGGCAGCACTCTTTGATACCAGCGGTGCGATCACGCTGCCGGTCATGCTCTACCATCGGATGAGCGCCTACCGCTTCGATGAAGCTGCCGTTACTGCACTGGTGCTCGTTGTGATGAGTCTGATTTTATTCTGGGCCCTGGATCGGATTGTAGGGCGATGGCTTTCCTGATACTTGACCGCCTGACTTTCGCCATGGGCGACTGGGGTCTTTGCGCGTCACTGCAAGTGCGCCGGGGGGAATGTGCTGCGCTGATTGGAGCCAGCGGTGCAGGTAAGTCAACACTGCTCTCGTTGATCGCTGGCTTCGAGACACCTGACAGCGGTGCGATCCTTGTGGATAACCAGGATATCGGCTCTTTGGCGCCTGCACAACGGCCGGTAACCATGATGTTCCAGGAACATAACCTGTTTGCTCACCTCAGTCTTTACGACAACATCGCGCTCGGCTGTCATCCCGGTCTAAACCTCACCCCGGCAGATCATGGAACCATTAACCAGGCCCTTGAGGCAACGCAACTGGGTGATATCAGCCGGCGCCGACCAGCTGAGGTATCGGGCGGCGAGCGTCAAAGAGCCGCCCTCGCCCGCTGTCTTTGCCAAAAAAGACCGTTGCTGTTGCTGGACGAACCCTTTGCCAATCTAGATCCGCGCTTACGCCAGCAGATGCACGCTCTGGTTGACAAGTTGCGTCAAACTCATGGGTTAACGGTGATCGTGGTCTCTCACCTGCCACACGAAACGGCACGTATTGCCGACCGGATGGTATTTATGCATGAAGGCCAGATTACCGAACAGGGATCCGCGAGTATCACTTTGGCTAACCCCCAAAGCCAGGAACTGCGCGATTACCTCCAGTTCACGCCAAGCGGGTAGTATGTCGCCTGTGATGAGATGGAGATTCAAAGTATGCGATTTTTTAAATTCCTGTCGACTGTGGTGTTGCTATTTACAACAGCCATCTCGACTGCAGCACAGACCTGCCCGGTGAATCTCGATTTCACCAAGCGCTACCTCGCCAGTGACGCATCGGTGCGACTGTGCGATGCGTATGCAGGCAAGGTTCTGCTGATGGTAAATACCGCCAGTTACTGTGGCTTTACACCGCAGTTCAAGGGTCTGGAAGCATTGTACGAGAAATATAGCGACCGCGGCTTTGTAGTACTGGGCTTCCCTTCTAATGACTTTTTTCAAGATCCCCGCCCGGAGGAGAAGGTTCGCGAATTCTGCGATCTCACCTACAGTGTCAAGTTCCCCATGTTTGAAAAATCCCGGGTGGCTAAACGCAAGGCTGAACCGCTTTTTAAGGCACTGGGTAACGAGGCCGGTCAATTCCCGAAATGGAACTTTCACAAATATCTGCTCGACCGGGATGGCAAGATCGCGGGAAGTTTCGGATCTACCGTTACGCCTGACAATGTTGACCTAGTCAAAAAGATTGAATCGCTACTCTAAGGAAATCATCTGACTCCTGGGCTCTAAAACCAGCGGCCTTCACCACACATGAACCATGGCACTCATCACCGCAGGGTCGTATTCACCGATCTGGACGGCACGCTGCTGGGGCCAGACCATCAACTATCAGAGCGAAACCGGGAAACACTCAAACACCTGGGCGATCTGGGTGTCCAGCGCATCGTAGTGACCGGCAGATCACTGTACTCGTGTGACCGCGTGCTGGATCAAACCTTTCCCATAGATATGCTGGTGACCTCCTCCGGTGCCGGCATTTTTTCTTATCCGCCGGTACAACCACTGCAACACTTCGGCCTGGAAGTTGTCGAGATCGCCCAGGCGATTACGGTGCTCGAAGATCTGCAACTGGACTTCATGGTGCATGCCCCAGTGCCGGACAATCATCATTTCTGCTGGAGACGATTCAGTCAACACAATACGGACTTTGATAGACGCCTTGCCCTGTACGCAGGATGTCACCGATTGCTGCAACCCAACGAAACGCCACAAGCGGGAGCAACCCAGTTGCTGGCTGTCGTGTCTGCAACAGATCCTGCTGGTCTGCACGATGTATTGAGTCAACGCTTACCTGGGCTTAATGTGCTGCGTGCGACCTCACCGCTGGATCACTGCTCCACCTGGTACGAAATTTTCCCCGAATCGGTATGTAAATCCCATGCTGCCGCATGGATCTGTGAGCACTTAAATCTTAACGCCAAAACAGCGCTCGCGGTTGGCAATGATTACAACGATCTCGATCTGCTACGCTGGGCTGGCGTATCTTGTGTCGTTGCTAATGCGCCGGCCGAACTCTCCCGCGAGTTTGTAGTGGTGGCACATCATAGCGAAGGAGGCTTCAGCGATGCCGTTTCGCATTGGCTAACAAGTTTTAACTAAGGCCGTACACCCGCGACTACCAGAGCAAGCGACCCTCTACGAAAGCGGCTCCGAGCTTTGTGCCAGGCGCATCGAGGAAGCTTTCAACAGGGCTGTGCTCAACCAGTTGTCCGTTATGAAGAAACAGTACCTCACTGGCAATGCGTCGAATCTGCCCCATGTCATGAGATACCATGATGATACGAACACCTTCATCATCAATCCGAGTGATGATCTCTTCGACAGCTTGCGTTGCTGCGGGGTCGAGATGGGCCGTAGGCTCATCCAGAAACAGCACACGAGGCTCCAAAGCCCAGGCTCGTGCCAATGCAAGGCGCTGCTGTTCGCCACCGGAGAGTACCCGCGCATCACGCCGGGCCAGTTCGACCAGCCCGGTTTTTTCGAGCGCTGACAGCGCCCTTTCGTGTCGCTCACCCCGCGGAGTATCCCGCGCCGCCAGAGCATGTTCGACATTCGCCTGTACCGAGCGGCGTAAAAGTGCTGGGCGCTGAAACACCATCGCCTGGGCGCGGCGCTGCTGGGCCACGCTGCCTCCGGCCCAGCGGACCTCGCCCCGAGTAGGTCTGAGCAGGCCGTGACAAAGGCGCAGCAGTAGACTCTTGCCAGCACCGTTTGGCCCAACCACACAGGTACGCCCTTGGCGTTCCAGCGTAAAATTTACATCGGCGAGCAAAGTCTCGCCGCTGGCATCAAAGCCAAGGGTGCTCACCCGAAGTGGCAGTAATTCGAAACTGGTATCAGCCGGGGAACCAGTTGTGGCCCCATATGTTGTGGGTGAATCCATCGCACACTCGAGCGTTAGCAACTTTGCTTCGTTGGATTATGTGCGCGCCGGGCCGTCAGCACAAAGTCTGTGGCAGTTTTATCTTTATCACGCGATTAAGTTCCAACAAAACCGGGGGCAGCGACCATTCGATACTATGGTAATTAGTCTTTGGGATAGTTACAGGTATAGTTCTTGAAAACCAAGTTACTAACGAACACATTCATGCGCAAAGTTTTGATAGTTATTCCGCTCGTTGTGGCTATCGCTGGAGGTATCTGGCTCTTCCAGGGAAAACTCCAGGATCCGCCCCCTGCCTGGCGACTGGCTCAGGTCGAACAAGGTACCGTCGAGCAGGTGGTATCAGCGACCGGGCGAGTCGACCCGGTGATGACCGTCGATATCAGTTCGCAGGTCTCCGGTCAGATTGCCGAGGTACTGGTCAATTTCAACTCAAAAGTAGCAACCGGACAAGTACTGGCCCATATCGATCCTGCTGCTTTTGAAGTCCGGGTCGAGGTGGCGCGTGCCGATCTCGCTTATGCCCAAGCCAATGTCGCCATGCAGAAAGCTGTCCTGGATGAACTGCGGGCCGAACGCAGCGGCGCGATAGCAGCGCTGGGCGAACTGGAAAAAGACCTGGAACGCCAGCGCATCCTCTTCCAACGTAAGGTCGTATCCGAAAGTATGGTTGGTAGTGCGCTCGCGCAGCGCGACCAGGCGCATGCGCGCCTTGAAAGCATTGCAGCGCGCCTTGTGAAGCAACAGGCCCAAGTGCTCTCGGCAAAGGCCCAGGTCGATTCCCGTTCGGGCAGTCTGCGCGAGCGTGAACTGGACCTGGGCTATACCGTGATCCTTTCCCCGGTGGACGGTGTCGTTATCAACCGTGATGTCGATGTTGGACAGACCGTCGCGGCCAGCCTGCAGGCTCCGGTACTGTTTACGCTGGCCAAGGATCTGCGCGATGTACAAATTGAGGTCAGCGTTGATGAGGCAGATATCGGGCGAGTTAGTGATGACCAGCAAGTTCGTTTCACAGTAGATGCTTACCCTGACCGGCGATTCAGCGGCCACGTTTCCCAGATACGCAAGGCGCCCCAGGTCGATTCAGGCGTGGTGACCTACCGGGTGATGGTAGCCACACGGAACAACGACGAGGCGCTATTGCCAGGCATGACTGCAACTGTGGAGATCATTGTCGGCCGACGTGAGAATGTACTGCGGGTACCCAATTCGGCACTTCGTTTTAAACCTGAAGGCCTGTCCAAAGCCTCCGGATCGACGGCCAAGAATGGCCGTCAACGGACGGTGGCACGGATCGAAAAACTTGCCGCAGCGCTGGAACTCAGCGATGAGCAGCGATCTGCGGTTACAGTTGTGTTCCGTGAGATGGGTGAGGCAATACGCACACTGTACGAATCAGGCATGGAAGAGCAAGCCAGAAAAAATGCCAAAACCCAATTGCGCAATCAGGCTTTCGGTCGCATTGAAACATTGCTCAGCGAGGATCAGAGAATACGCTATCATGAAATGCGGTCCGAATCGGCTGGCGCCCACCAGCGCCGTGGCACGCTATGGCGGCCAAAAGGTCTTACCTCTGTAAAAGTTGGGATTGGCCTGTCCGATGACACCTATTCTGAGATCACGAGCAATGAACTTTCAGCAGGCGATGCCGTGATTACCGGGCGCGAGCGCGCAACACGCTGACCTCCAATAACAGCTTATGAGCGTGCCGATCATCCGAACTCGACAGCTATGCCGCGAATACCTCGTTGGCGTACAAACAGTGAAGGCGCTGATCGATTTTTCTATCGATATTCAGCACGGCGAATTTGTTGCGATCATGGGGCCTTCGGGATCGGGCAAATCCACCTGCATGCACCTGCTGGGATGTCTGGATACACCTAGTGCAGGCGAGTACCATTTGGACGGACAGAATATCTCCAGATTGAACGCTGATGCACTTGCCGGTATACGTCGGCGCAAAATCGGGTTCGTCTTCCAATCATTTAATCTGCTTGGCGGCGCCAACGCAATCGCTAACGTGGAACTGCCTCTGGTTTACGGTGGCGTCTCCCGTGCTCAACGCCTCGAACAGGCCCGAGCGGCGCTCGATTCGGTCGGACTTGCTGATCGTGGGCACCACCTGCCAGCACAACTTTCAGGCGGGCAGATGCAGCGGGTCGCCATCGCCCGTGCCATCGTCAACCAGCCGGCACTGGTGTTGGCCGATGAGCCCACTGGCGCACTCGATACCCAGACGGGTCAAGAGATCATGGCGCTGCTCAAGAGTCTGAACCGCTGTGGGATGACCGTCGTTGTCATCACCCATGAGGCAGAAATTGCTGCTTTTGCCCAAAGAGTGCTGTATTTTCGCGATGGCCGCCTGATTGAGGATCGATCGACCTCAGTTGGCGATGCGGTCACACCAACGACATTACCGAAGATTGACGAGACGCAACATGACGCTCAGTGACAGTCTGCTGAGTGCTGTTGCCTCGCTGCGGGCTAATAAGCTGCGAACTGCATTGACTACGCTGGGAATCATTATCGGCGTCAGCGCTGTAATCGCCATGGTTGGTGTGGGTAAGGGGGCGCAACTGAGCATCGAGGAAACGATACAGGGACTGGGTGAGAACGTACTTTTCGTACGTAACGGTACCAGTGTCGCCGGCGGCGTACGGGGTGGAGCCAATTCTAAGATCTCTTTAACCGAGGCTGACGCAGCCGCGATCATTGCCGGCGCTCCCTCCATACTGATCGCAGCGCCAACTCTGCGAGCCACCGGGCAGGTAATCTTTGGCAATACCAACTGGTTTAGCACCATCTACGGGGTAGGCGACACCTATCTGCAGGCCCGCGACTGGCAGATAGAAAATGGCCGTACGTTCAGCACCAACGAGGAACGCTCCAGTACAAAAGTGGCGATCGTTGGCCAAACGATCATCGATCAACTGTTCTTAGGCCAAGACCCAGTTGGCGAAACTATTCGGATCGATCGGATTCCGTTCCGGGTCATCGGTACCATCCGTGCAAAGGGAGAATCTTCCTGGGGTCGTGATCACGATGATGTCGTATTCGTACCGCTATCGGCAGCCCGCTCACGACTGAATGTCGGCAAGCGTTTTCATGGCAACCTGGTTCGGGATATCACATTGAAAGCACGCTCAGCTGACCTGCTGGAAACCGCTGAGCAGGAGGTCACTGATCTTCTGCGGGAGCGCCACCGAATCCGTCCCGGAGCACCCGATGATTTTTACGTACGCAATGTCGCACAGTATCTCAAAGCCCGTGCCAAATCCGAGCGCACCATGTCGCTGCTGTTGGCGGCCGTCGCCGGCATCTCGCTGCTAGTGGGTGGAATCGGCATCATGAATATCATGCTGGTGTCTGTCACCGAGCGTACCCGCGAAGTGGGCCTGCGCATGGCGGTTGGGGCGCGGCGCATCGATATCCTTGTACAATTTGTTACCGAGGCCATGGCGGTATCACTTATTGGCGGCGCCATCGGCGTAGCACTGGGTCTGGGGGGGCTACTCACAGCAGCGCGCTTTGGTGACTGGCCTGTTGTGATCTCACCGTTTTCGGCAGTAATCGCCATGGGGTTCGCAGCGTTGATAGGCATCTTCTTTGGCTACTACCCGGCTCACAAAGCCTCTCGGCTCGATCCGATTGTTGCGCTACGCCGCGAATAACAAAGTGACCTTCCGGCAATCACTCCAATCGATGAAAGAGTGTAAGGTGTAATATCATATTCAGGGACAGTTACTTTTCTTGGCTGATCCAGAAACAACCAACCGGCACTGCCTCAGGGGCGCCGTGACAGATAAGGAGAATACTGATGGCGGAATATGTATGTGCAGTTTGTGGAATGGGTGTTAAGGGGATGAATTGTGTAAAGTGCGAAGCGGAGCTCGTGCACGACCACATCACGACCGATACGGGTGAAACCGTGGCAGTCGCTAAGTGTCCAAATAATTGCGGCATGATCAAGTCACCTATGTGTTGCGGCACAGACATGAGTTGTAACCTCTAAGCCCATCTGGACGATGATCCAAGAATTGCTTACTGCATTGTAGAAAGTCCGCAGACTCAATCCAGTGAGCAGTGACGATCTGAGCCGTCTTTTTGCGACTGACCTGAGCGCGCGGATGCGCTCTGGGGCTTTGTCACCCCTTGAAGTCATGGACGCCACGATATCGCGCATTGAGGCGGTAAACCCGAAGGTCAATGCCTTGCCGACTCTGTGTCTGGATCGTGCTCGTGAACAGGCACACGCATTGACCCAACAACGAGTATCCACCGAACTCAAAGGCCCGCTCTGGGGTCTGCCACTGGCAGTTAAGGATTACAACGACCTGGGCGGTGTGGCCACAACCTACGGCTCGCCGCTCTTTGCAGATAATATCGCGCGCCACTCGGATGCAACGATAGCCAAACTGCAGGCCTCGGGCGCTATTCCTGTCGGCAAATCCAATGTACCTGAGTGGGCCGGAGCGCATACCTTTAACCCGGTCTTTGGTCATACGCTCAATCCCTGGAACAGCGCCGTCAGCGCCGGTGGCTCGTCCGGCGGCTCGGGCGTCGCACTGGCCACCGGAATGGTACCCCTGGCAACAGGCAACGATCTGGGGGGCAGTCTGCGGGTGCCGGCCAGTTTTAATGGTGTTGTGGGATTGCGTCCTGGACCGGGTCGTGTGCCTCGGGGGGTGCGCTTGCCCGCTTTTGATACCCTCTGGGTAGAAGGGCCGATGGGACGCTGCGTTGCCGATGTGGCGTTAATGCTCGATGGTGCTACCGGCCACGACCCGGCTGACCCGCTGTCATTTCAGCATACCGGTGAAGGTTTTGTGGATGCGCTGCAACACACTGACATGCCACGGCGGGTCGGATTCAGCCCTGATCTTGGCGTGGTGCCCATGGAGCCAGAAGTCGTGCAGGTTTGCGAGGCGGCGGCAGAGCGTTTCAGCGAAATCGGGGCACAGGTGGATCGGTATGCGCCGGATTTCTCGGGCGCGATTGAGGCCTTTCAGACCCTACGCGGTGTGCTGATCGCACAGATGATGGAATCAATCCTGCAACAACATCGCGATCGAATCGCGCCGGAGATTATCTGGAATATCGAAAAAGGCCTGGCGGTCACCAATGCCCAACTGCTGGACGCTGAGCGGGTTCGATCTGGGTTGTACCGACGAATCACTGCTTTTTTTGAAGAATACGACCTGCTGCTATGTCCCACTGTATCGGTGCCACCTTTTCCTAAAGAGCAACGCTATGTTGAAACCATCGACGGGCAGCCCACTCAAACCTATATTGACTGGATCGCAATCACTTTTGCGATCACCATGACCTCGTGCCCTGCACTCAGCCTGCCAGCCGGCTTCACCAAAACAGGCTTGCCAGTAGGTCTGCAGGTTATCGGCCCACCACGTGGTGAAGCTGCCTTGCTGCGCGCCTGTCATCGTATGGAAGAAGTTCTGGGCCTGGCCATTCAGGTGCCTATCGATCCCCGATAATTATCAAAAAAGAAATCAGCCCGGCCGTAACACCTCGCGAGGGCGACCAATCTGAGTACCGACCCCTTCATCAGTCAGAGTTTCCAGCAGCGTGGCATGGGCTACCCGGCCATCAGAAATAGTTGCAGTGCGAACCCCTCCTGCCACAGCGTCGAGTGCGCAACGTACCTTGGGAAGCATGCCGTCGGTTATCACGCCCTCGTCGATTAACTCCTGCACCCGAGCTTCTGACAGCCCGGTCAATAACTGGCCATCCGAATCCAGCACCCCAGGGGTATTGGTCAACATGATCAGTTTCTCGGCTTGCAAAGTAACAGCCAATCTGCCGGCAACCGTATCGGCATTGATGTTGTAGGTCTTGCCGTCTTTGCCGGCACCGATGGGTGCAATCACTGGAATGAAATCGCTGGCATCCAAGGTATTAACCACGGCAGGATTAATCGACTCGATTTCACCCACGTGGCCGAGTTCGATAATGTCTTGGTCTTTAGTGGAGCCGTGCTTGCGCAACACCAGTTTTTTGGCCTGGATCATGCCGCCGTCCTTGCCCGACAAGCCGACCGCGCGACCACCATGGGTATTGATCAGTGCGACGATCTCCTTATTGACTAGTCCGCCCAACACCATTTCAACAATATCTATAGTTTCGCTGTCAGTTACCCGCAACCCTTCTATAAATTCGCTTTTCTTGCCGATGCGCTCAAGCAGTTGCCCGATCTGCGGGCCGCCACCGTGCACCACAACGGGGTTCATGCCCACCAACTTCATCAACACTACATCACGGGCAAAGCCACGCTTGAGGCCTTCATCCGCCATGGCACTGCCACCGTACTTGATAACGATAGTGCGGCCATGAAAATGCTGGATATATGGCATGGCCTCGGCCAGTACCGGCGCAATGGCGGATGGGTCTGATTTGGGGTGAGGCATCGCTAATTAATATGGGCTGACACTGTCTCGGGCGCAAAGTATAGCGCCGCCAGAGTGGTGGCCTGAGGTTCGGGTTCTGGGAAACCTATTGGAAAGCCCGGAAACCATCAGAATGATGCAACAAAAAGGGGTCACCAAAGTGACCCCTTTTGCCACTACTTTTCCCACAAATCAGCAGATTTTAATATCAACCTTGCGGGGTTTTACTTGTGCCGTCTTGGGTAGAACCAGGTTGAGTACACCATGTTCGTAATGCGCCTCTACCTTTGTCTCATCAATGCCAACACCCAAACGAAACGAGCGAGCAAACTTGCCGTTATAGCGTTCCTGGCGAATCAACCGGCCACTCTTTTCTTCGTTCTTTTTTTCTTTATGGCGCTCTGCACTAATCATCAGCACGCCATCATTGATAGTCACATCCAGGTCTTCGTGGGATACGCCAGGGACCTCAGCCTTTACCATAAAAGCGCTTTCGCTCTCGCTGATATCCATGGCAGGTGCCTTTGCATTATCCTTACGTTGCACCATCGTCGGCGCTCGAAACCAATGACCCATCAGGCCGTCAAAATCACCAAATACTTCCCAGTTACGATTTCTTTCACCAAGTCTTGCCAGATTATTCATAAGAGGACCTCCGTTGTCTTCTTGATACCCATCGCGCCTTTGCGATGCATCTTGTTTTGCTGTTATAGATATGATGCTCAACTGTGATTTTTCAAGGGTTACCTTCTTAGGCAAGAAAACAAAAGTTCAAACTTCAGACTCGCCTTTACTGTTAGCTGCCATGGAACAAACAGAGTATTCTAAAAATATTATTTTTGAACAACTGGCATACATCGACTTGTCCAGTATTGGCAGAATCTCGTGGATAGCTTCTTCTTTATAGGTGTAGTCGTCCGACAACTCCAATTGCTCAAGATACCCTCCGCGGACAAGTGCATCCCGTGCATGGCCTCGCAAACGGTAGAGAGAAACTACGATCCATGATTGGAACCCAACTCAACAAACGTGGCTTGGAAGCACATCGCAGGTACAGCAATCGTGGCAACAATACCTCGAACAAAATCGATGTTTCCAAATCAACCAGCACCGCGCTCACAAAGGAAACTGCGAGTACAACAGACTTACTGAAGTCTTCAGTGGCATTAAGGTTGCCTGCAGCCTGATATTACTCTCCCGAGAAATTCTGGCTAACGATACCAGCATCAGTTATCCTGCCATCTGACTCCAGAGATTCGGAGCCCACCAGCCCACTCCACCTCATGCCTGCACAATATGACGCCGTTGTGATCGGTGCCGGAATCATCGGCACCGCAATCGCCTTTGCCCTTAGCAAGAATGGATGGCACACCCTGGTGGCCGACCCACAGCCTGGGGCCGGTCAGGGTGCGACCAGCAGTTCGCTGGCGATGGTGCGCACCCAGTATTCCACCCGCGAGGGCACCGCGCTGGCCTGGGAGGGATTCCATTGCTGGCAGGATTGGTCTGCATTTCTCGATCTCGATACCGATGAACCGATTGCCCCGTTTCATCCAGCAGGTGTGCTGACATTCAAAACTCCAAACAATGGCTTTCTCAAGCATCAACTCAAGTTTTCGCGGGAACTGAGCATTCCTTATGAGGAGTGGCCGTTGTCTAAACTACAGCGAACCTTCCCCGCCTGGGATCTGAATACTTTCGGCCCGCCGGTTCTGTCAGACAACCCACGCTTTGGGACAAGCTCCAAAGAAGAACTGCGAAGTGTCTTTTTCCCCAAAGGGGGTTACTGCCCGGATCCACAACTGGCTGCCCATAACCTGCAACGGGCAGCCCAGCAACACCACGCTGAATTTCGCTTTGGCTGTGCGGTTCAAGCGATTCATGCTGGTAATGGCCGCGTCACAGGCGTAACACTTTCAAATGGGGAGAAGATCTCCTGCCAGATTGTGGTTAACGCCGCGGGGCCGCATGCTGAAGCGATCAGCGCACTGGCCGGCCTTGCGCAGGCACACAAGATCAAGACCCGTGTCATTCAGCACGAAACCGTACATGTTCGCTGCCCTCAGGCGGCCAGCGCCGATCATACCCCCATCATGCTCTACGACACAGACATTGGCAGTTATGTGCGCGCCGACACGGGAGAAAACATTCTCACAGGCAGTGTGGGCGCCCAGGATGAAGTTGAACTGCCTGTTGACCCGGATAATTTCGACCGCAATCTTTCGACACAGGCAATTGAGCCACTATACCGCCTGGCGCAGAGGATTCCGACACTGGGCATTCCCAATACCTTGTCGGGCGTGGCCGATTTGTGGGATGTAAGCGACGACTGGATTCCGATTTATGATCGCACTGACCTTGCGGGCTTTTATGTCGCCATAGGCACCAGCGGGAACCAGTTCAAGACTGCACCGGCGGTAGGCGAACTTATGACGGCGCTGATCAACGCATGTGAAAACGGCAAGGATCATGACCATGAGCCGGTGACCTTTCGCCTTACGCGTACCGGGCATACCATTGCCCTGGACTTTTTTTCGCGCAACCGCCAGCCCAACCCGGCCAGCAGCCTCTCGGTTCTGGGTTAATTAAGTTCAGGCGGCCGCTACAAAAAGCACATCGACCGATTCCTGTTGGTCCAGGGACATCAACTGCTGATGTAATTTACTGGCCGCATCACCAATGACCGGCTCGGCCAAAGATAAAAACTTTGCTCGGTGCACTGCGTCTTCGGGAAAGTTTTCGGGCTCACCCCGGGGTATCTCCACGCAGCGACTCTGGTGGGATCCGTCACGAAACTGAACAGTTACTCGACCCCCCATACGCTCGGGATAGATCGCCTCCATCTCGGGATCTTCACTGACATCAATACGCTCAGCCAGGGCCAGCGTGTTTGGCTCGTCGAGATAACGCGCGTAGTCATCCCAGGCAAGGTTACCCGTTTGTGCTGCAACGGCAGCAGTAAAGTGCATGGAAAACTGACCGCCAACCACGCCCTGGGGCTTGCGGCGAAAGTCCTGTGGCAGCGCAGTCAGATCCATTCCTTTGCGCGGCAGGCCAATCGTAATCTGGGCAATATCCGATTCGGCCACTCCCGAGCCGACGATATCAATAACACCGTCGATAGCAGCATGACTGAACCGACATGACGGGTACGGCTTAACACCGATCTCTAAGGTTTCCCAATGCTCATGCAATGCGTGTATCGCAAGGTCCGGATCGGGATTTGGCGTATAGCTTTTTAAGAAACCGCAATCGCCCTCAATGGCGTCGGCTGCACCGATAAAACCCTCAGCCGCTAGAGAGGCTGCTATTACACCGACCATAGCCGCATTACCTACCTGGAAACGCTTGGTCCAGGCGCTATTGACCAAGAACTGCATTGACCCCGCCGCTTGGCTAAGGCAGATACCCAGTGCCATCTCCAGATGCTGCGCGTCCAGCCCCAGTGCCCGGCCGGCGGACACTGTTGCTCCGAAAGCGCCAGCGGTTGCGGTTGGATGAAAGCCCCGGTCGTAATGATCTGCTGGTTTCAACGCGCGCCCCAGCCGACACACCACTTCATAGCCCGCGATAACCCCCGCCAGCACATCGGCACCATGGGCATCTGCCATCTGGCCACCCGCCAGTGCAGCTGCAAGTATCGGAGCAGTCGGGTGTACGGTAGCTGCGATATGAGTGTCATCAAAATCCAGGCTGTGAATCAATGTTCCGTTGACCAACGCCGCAGCAGGAAAAGCATAACCCTTAGCATCAGCAAACACACCGCCGCCGCCATGATCGATACCCATGCGCTGTACTGCGGCTAACAGTGCAGGTGTGGACTCAGCCTCACGTCGCCCCCGGATCGCAATCCCAACACTGTCCGTTACAAGCAGGCAAGCACGTTCAACCACAGGTCGGGGTACATTCTTCAGGTTCAGCGAACTGGCAAATTCGCAAACCGTTGCGGTGACTCCCTTTGCTCCCACTGGTTTTCTCCTTTAATCCTTAACCCGCTTTCCATAAAAACAGGTGAAAATTCCTAGCAGCCCTTGAAATCCGCTTTTCGCTTTTCGTTAAAGGCTGTAATACCCTCACGCCGATCCTCGGTGGGCACCGTCTGGTTGTAGGCTTGCAGCTCTACCTCATAATCAGCCTTAATTTGCGCATGTGTCGAATGGTTCAGCGCCTGGAGGGCGCTGCGCACAGCAATCGGGCCGTTGTCAGCAATCCTCTGCGCTACGCTGCGAACCGTCTTGATCAATTCATCTGATTCGCATATCTGGTTGATCAGCCCCCACTGCAGAGCTTGCTCCGCAGTAAACGGCTTACCTGTCAGTATGATTTCCTTGGCCCGGCGTATGCCAACTGCCAGAGGCAGATATTGAGTGCCCGCCATACCCGGCATGATTCCCAGCGTAGTCTCGGTCAGGGCAAAACGGGCATGACTGGCAGCATAAGCAAAATCGCAGGCCAGCGTCAGTTCGACCCCACCTCCAAAGGCAGCGCCGTTGATCGCACCCAACAAGGGTGTCGGGCAATCGATCAGCGCGCGGGCTACCTCTTCAAATACCACGTGCTGGGCATACCACTCGTCATCGCTCATACCATGGCGTTGCTTGAGATCACCACCGGCGCAAAACGCGCGATCGCCACTACCAGTGAGTATGATGCACCGGGCCTGGCGCGCACCTGAAACAAAATCGCTGAAAACCTCTAAAAGCTCTTCAGCCATTTGTGTATTGAATGCGTTCGACACCTCTGGGCGATTCAGGGTGATCCAGGTCAAGTGATCCTGCGGGTCAACGATGATTGTCTTAAAACTATTACTCATAGTTGTAGTGAACTTTGCCTGTCGCCTGAAAACTATTTATAGGCCGACATGAATGAGGTCGCAATGTTTGTGCGCTATCCATCGCATGACGTTGGTATTCCAAAATGCGCTGCGCCCAGTGGCTATTCGCCATCGAGTTCGGCAAACACCTTTTTTGCAATACGATGGCATTCAACCGCAACTGGAACTCCGCAGTAAATTGCAATCTGACTCAGAATTGCTTTTAACTCCGATCGGCTGACACCGTTGACCATCGCCCCGCGAAAATGCAACTCCCACTCATGCATGCGATTGAGGGCTGCAATCATCGTCAGGTTCAGCATGCTGCGGGTTTTTCGGTCCAAGGTATCATCACCCCACACGGCACCCCAGCAGTATTCAGTCAGCAGTTCCTGAAAATCACGTGCAAATTCACTGGCATTGGCCAGCGCATTGTCAACGTACTCGGTGCCAAGTACATCGCGACGGGTTGCCAAACCCTTATCAAAACGTTCCTGATCCATAAAAGTCTCCTGTCGAAAAGGGCTGATTATGCCTGTATGAATATACTGGCGGGCAATTAGCATGTGCTCGGCCTGTAGCATATCGCCAAGGCTCGAGGCGCACCCTAGCCATTTCCACGAATGAATTCGAGCAATATCGTATTGACCGCGTTGGGATCTTCCAGCGATGCCATGTGGTGCAATCCGGGCAGCACCACAACCTTGCCTGCGACCAGGTCTGCACCCATGCGCTGGGCAATCTCCGGGGTGGACCCCACATCCTTTTCTCCAGTCAAAACAAGAGCTGGACAGTAGACCTTTTTCAGCGCATCGCCGATCTCAGCATCCGCATTCAGCAATGCTTCGTAAGCCGCTGTATAGGCCACAAGATCATTGGCCAGTAGTTTCTCGGATACCTCTGTCACCCGATCCGGGTGGGCTGCCTTGAAATCATCATCGAACCAACGGTCGATTGCCGCTTGGGCGATAGGCGCTAGCCCCTGCTCTTTTGTAGTTTGCAAGCGTTCGCGCATACCCTTGAGTTCCGCTTCGCTACGCCGGTAAAACGTATTCATCAGCGTCAGGGTTTTCAGCCGTGCCGAAAACTGTCCAGCGAAGGCCTGAGCAATAACTCCGCCCATAGATAAACCCACAAGATGGACTCGATCGATCGTAAGATGCTCTAGCAGTTGCACCAGTTGCGCGACAAAACTAAAAATACCCTCTACCCGCTCCACCGGAGCAGTGCGGCCGTGTCCGAGCATGTCGTAGCGAACAATCTGATGGGTTTTTGCAAGCACAGGCACCTGCAGATCCCACATGGTGTGATCAAGGCCGACTCCATGGATCAGTACAATCGGCTCAGCGTTATTGGCGACACCCGAAATGTCATACCAGGTGCCCTCAGGGCTGTAATCACTGCAATGTGGCATTTTTTTGCGAAAATTCCTTAAGATCGTACAAAGACAGCCGGCATGCACCGGACCTGTGCTATTTTAGTCGGACAAGTCTAAAAGATAGTCATATAACGCGATGAATCAGTCCCAAAAAGAGATCATCGGCAAGCCGCTGGTTATCAATGGCCGCCATCTGTCGCTGTCGCGAGCCGTGCGCGCCGGTGACTTTGTCTTTTTGACCGGGCAAGTTCCCATGATCAACGGCAAGGTCATGACCAGCGGCGATATCGAGGAGCAGACCCGGGCCTGCCTTGAAAACATCCGTGAGACCCTGGCTGAAGCCGGCTGCGCTCTGTGCGATGTGGTCAAGTCTATGGTCTGGCTGCGTTCGCGTGATGATTTTGGGGGGTTCGACGCAATCTACTCTGAGTATTTCCCTGATGGTCCACCGGCGCGTTCAGCACTGATCAGTGATTTTCTCGTGGACATTCGTGTAGAAATTGAATGCATCGCATACAAACCGCTGGAACAAAGAGGATAACAGCCGATGACTGAACTAAAGCAATACCAGATGTTTATTGATGGTCAATGGGTTGATTCGCAGGACGGTAAGACTTTTACCAGTATCAACCCCGCTACTGGCAAAGCCTGGGCTGAAGTGCCCGAAGCCAGCGAGGCCGACGTCAACCGTGCAGTGGAGGCGGCGCACCGTGCCTTTACCGAGGGCCCTTGGTCAAGCATGACTGCAACTGCTCGGGGCAAGCTGATGCGTCGCCTGGCTGATGTGCTTGGCGAGCATTCGGAATCATTGGGACGATGTGAAACCGTTGATACTGGAAAACTCTTCAAGGAAACCCGCTGGCAGGCTAATTACATTTCCGACTTTTTTCATTATTACGCTGGCCTTGCAGATAAAGTCTGCGGTGAGACGCTACCGATCGACAAACCAGACATGATGACGATGACCCTGCGCGAGCCGCTGGGTGTCGTCGCTGCTGTCGTACCCTGGAACTCGCAACTTTTTCTGGTCGCGGTCAAGATCGGTCCAGCCCTGGCGGCTGGCAACACGGTCGTTCTCAAAGCTTCAGAACATGCCTCGGCCCCAATGCTCGAATTTGCCCGGGTTTTCGAAGAAGTTGGTTTTCCGCCGGGGGTTTTCAATGTCGTTACCGGGCACGGAGAACCCTGTGGCCGAACGCTCACCAGACACCCACTGGTCGATAGGATCAGTTTTACCGGCGGACCCGAAACCGCGCGCCATGTCATGCGCAACGCTGCTGAGAACTTTGCCCAGGTTTCCCTGGAATTAGGCGGCAAATCGCCAGTGATTATTTTCGAAGATGCGGATCTTGAAAGCGCAGTTAACGGTGTATTGCTCAGCATTTTCAGCGCCAGCGGCCAAAGTTGTGTCGCCGGATCACGGCTACTGCTGCACGAATCCATCCATGATGAGGTACTGGCGCGGGTAACAGATAAAGCAGCCAAGATCCGTATTGGTGACCCTCTGGACGATGCCAGCCAGATGGGGCCTTTGGCCACCCAAGCCCAGATTGACAATATTCATGCCACCGTTACGGACGCCACTGCGAACGGTGCCACACTTATTTATGGCGGCAAAACGCCCCAAGGGCACGACAACGGCTGGTATATAGAGCCAACTATCGTGGACTGCCCAAACCAGCAGATCGGTATAGTACAGAACGAACTTTTCGGACCGGTGGTCAGTGCGCTCACATTCCATGATGAGGCCGATGCGCTTAGCCAAGCCAACGACACACGCTTTGGTCTTGCTGCAGGAATCTTTACCCGTGATATCGGTCGCGCCTTGCGAGTCAGTAAGGCTGTACGAGCGGGAATTGTCTGGGTCAATACCTACCGCATGGTTTCACCGTTGGCGCCTTTTGGCGGCTACAAAGACAGTGGCTATGGCCGCGAATCGGGCATGGAAGCTATCTACGACTACACGCGTCCAAAAACCGTCTGGCTGAACACCTCCGCAGAGCCCATCACCGACCCCTTTGTCATGCGGTGACCTGCTTGTAGTAGGTATCCTTTTTCAGGATTTTAGCCTCGCGGAAAGTCCAAAGGTCGCAACCCAGCTGATTGATCGGGCCGGTATCGGTAACCCGCCGCTCGGTTACGGCCCGCTCACCACTGATCCGGTTGTGGGCATCCACCCACTGGATATCTGGTACGGCAGCAAAGCGTTCGGTGAGTACCGTGCGAATGGCCTTGTGATCCTTGAAGCACTCGCCGTAGGGATGCGCACCCGCCGCCAGCAAAAACTCGCCGCCCTCATCAAAACTTTCGACAATCGCCTCAAGATTCTTATTGTTAAAAACCGAAAGAATCATTCATTCACTTAAGTGTTACGCTCATCTTTCCTCCTGAAAAATTTACCGGAACGGGCAACAGCACTGAGTGTGGCCATCACAGTGTGGTTATCTGTTCTAATTACAGAGTTCGAAAAATCAGCTAATCTCCTGTGCTGATTATTTGCAGGGTCCTGCTCTAGATCAAGCAGTGTCTTTACTTTGTCCGACACAGCGGTGCTAGACTCTTCGCGTTCAATAATCCATGAGGAAAAACAGGTGAAATTCCAGCTAGCGATCAACATGGAGCGTATTTCGCCGGATATCGATATGCGCGATGTCGAACGGCATACGCTGGAAATGGTCCAGATGGCCGATGAAGGTGGCTTTCATATTGTTTGGGCGGCTGAACATCACGCTCTGGAGATGACCATTGCGCCCAACCCGTTCCAGATACTCACCTGGTGGGCGGCGCACACCGACCGCATCCGACTTGGCACGGGTGTGGCGGTCGCTGCGTACTGGCACCCAATCAATCTGGCCGGTGAGGCTGCTTTGGTAGACCTGTACAGTAATGGTCGGCTGGAATTTGGCATTGGCTCAGGGGCGTATCAGCGTGAGTTCGACCGAATGCACGCCGGACTCAAGCAAAGTGATGCCTGGCGTTATATGCAGGAAATGCTCCCTGCGGTAAAGGCGCTGTGGCAAGGTGATTACGCCCACGAAGGTGAATTCTGGCGCTTTCCTAAATCCACCTCGGTACCTAAACCTGTGCAGCAACCCCATCCACCAATCTGGGTAGCCGCCAGAGCGCCGATCACCTACGACTATGCAGTCAAGCAGCAGTGCAACATTATGTCCTGGCCACTGACCCGACCCATAAGTGAGCTTGAGACTTACCTGGGTCGATTACAGACAGCACTGGAAGAAAACCCGGGCCACAATCGACCCATATTCGCGACCATGCGCCATACCTGCGTCTATGACAACGAGGACGACTGGATGATGCCTGTGGAGGCGGCCATGCGCCAGTTAGGTCAGTTTGAGAACCTGTTCAAAAATGCCGGCGGCGTCGACAACGGTTTCCCGGCGATGGTTGATTTGTCCGTCCTGGAAAACCGGGACGAATACGACCCGAAGATGCTGCACGAGCATTTGATGTTTGGCACACCAGAAGAGATTATTAAGAAGCTGCGGCTTTACGACGAACTGGGTGTCGATCAGTTCACTTACTATGCCAGCCTCGGATTGGGACTAAAAGAACAGAAACGCTCACTGGCACTGTTCATCAACGAAGTGATGCCAGAGTTTGCAAAGAACTGACGCCGAACAATAGGCCTGCCGTTGGCCCTTCACGATAATCTATCTCGCGCACAGTGCACGAGATAGATCCGTTTTAAGTTTTAAGAGATACCAAGTTTCTCGCGTGTCTCGTCGGCATCGCACACCCGACCACCGAGGTCGCCAATAATCCGAACAGCTTTTTCAACCAGTTGCGCATTACTCGCCGGAACGCCTTTTTCGAGGTAGAGATTATCCTCCAATCCGACCCGGGCATTACCCCCCAACAACATTGCCTGAGCCACCATCGGCATCTGGGCACGACTGATGCCAAACCCTGACCAGAAAACACCACTGGGCAATTGATTGGCCATGACATTCATGGTCGCAGGATCGGCGCCGGCACCCCAGGGTATGCCGAGGCAAATCTGGTACATGGCCGGCCCCTTGATCAGACCCTCAGCGACCATCTGGTTGGCAAAACGCAAATGCCCCAGGTCAAACACCTCCATCTCGGGCTTGACGCCAATCTCCGCATAACGTGTAGCCATGGCACGCAACATATTGGGCGTTTGCACGTAAACATAGTTGGCGTCATCGAAATTGATCGTGCCACAGTCCAGTGTGGCGATATCCGGACGCAACAGTTCAACGTGCGCCATGCGCTGCTCGGCAGTGATCAGGTCAGTGCCCTCTGCCGGCACCTGCGGGTTATCGTCATCAACAATCAGATCACCCCCCATTCCAGCCGTCAGATTGATCAGTACATTACGGCCACTGTTTCTGACCCGCTCGAACACATCCTTGAATAGTGCAATATCACGACTGCCTTTCCCGGTCTGCGGGTCACGCACATGCAAATGCACGATCGCTGCCCCAGCATCTGCTGCCTCAATGGCTGAAGTCGCAATTTGCTCCGGTGTTACTGGAATCGCAGGATGCTTATCGACCGTGTCGCCGGCCCCAGTGATAGCACAACTCACCACTACGTTGGTATTCATTGCCATTTTTGCTACTCCTTCGTATCATTTATGTATTGTCAGAGTGTTGCGTAGACTTGAGGTTTCCCCAGCCTCACTCAACTCATCTTTGGCCAGCCATCTTCGCTGGGCGGGTACCAATGCTCGCGCAGTACTTTTTGAATCTCAACCAGGCAGCGGTCTCGGCGGCGCTCCATATCAGCGAAATCGCGGGCCCCAGATTCCACCTCACACCCTTCTACGATCCGCTGCTTGAGTTCATCAGTCAATTCAGGCGCCTTCATGTGCGACCAGGGTAATTTCAGTGCCGGCCCAAACTGCTCTATCGTGTGACGCATGCCGCCCGGACCCCCGCCTAGATGCCAGGCGAGAAATGTGCCCATAAACGCCCAGCGCAAGCCTGGGCCGCCGGTCACAGCCGCATCAATTTCTGCTACGGTTGCGACACCCTCATCGATTAAATGCAATGCCTCGCGGTACAACGATTCCTGCAACCGGTCCGCAATATAGGCCTCAATTTCACGGCGCACGTGCAGTGGTCGCATACCGATTGCACTGTAGAACTGCCCGGCCCGAGATATCGACTGGGCCGAAGTCTGCTTACCACCCACCACCTCGACTAATGGCAGCAGATATACCGGTGCAAAGGGATGGCCGATGACCAGTCGTTCGGGATGACGGCAACGTGATTGTAAGCGGCTGGGTAAAAGCCCCGAAGAACTCGACGCAATGATCGCATCACTTTTTGCATGTTGGCTGATCTCCTCGTGAACCGAAATTTTCAAATCTTCACGCTCGGGAACGTTTTCCTGAATAAAATCAGCCTGGGCCACAGCAGCGGCGATATCATCGGCGAAGTACAGCCGGCTTCGATCTCCTTTGTCTGTTAATCCGGCAGCCTCCAGAACCGGCCAGGCATCGGCAATAGTTTTTTCGACATAATCACGCGCCTCGGCACGAGGATCTGTCAGCACCACTTCTAACCCATTGGCCAGGCATCTTGCTGCCCAGCCACCACCGATCACACCGCCGCCTACCAGTGCGATGCGCTGAACCCCCTCTTGTGTCATTACTTTCCCCTTTACTCTGGCAGCAACTATTCGCCGCGAAATACAGGTTTGCGTTTTTCCACAAACGCCTTAACCCCTTCCTTGGCATCTTCTGAGCGCAACATCTTGCGGTAAACCGGTAAATCGACAGTACGCATGGTATTAAAAGCGCCCTCTACGGTGTCACCTTCAATCGCCCGTAACACTTCCTTGACCGTCTGCACCGCCAGTGGCGCAGACTCGGCGATCTGCTGAGCCCACTGGCGTGCGGTAGTCATCAACTCGGCCGCTGGTACCACCGCGTTCACCAGCCCATGACTGGCCGCCTCATCCGCACTCATACGCCGGCCCAACAACAGCATCTCGATCGCAACATTATACGGAACTCGTCGCGGCAGCCGCTGTATAGCCCCGGCATCCGGCACAATACCCAATGGCATCTCCGGTAGCTGGAAAAACACATGGTCTGCCGCAACGATCAGGTCACAAGCCATGACCAGTTCAAACCCGCCACCGATGGCCAGCCCATTAACTGCAGCGATAACCGGCTTGTTAAGATTCCACATCTCGGTTAATCCCGCAAACCCGCCAGGCAGGTCCGCGTCAGCTTCCCACCAGTTATCCAGTTGCTGTTCGCCGGCGTCCAACGCCTTAAGGTCCCATCCAGCAGAGAACATTTTCTCGCCAGTTGCCGTCACCAGACCCACCCGCAGTTCGGGATCATCACGCAACATGACCACCGCTTCATTGATTCTGCGGCTCAAGTCGAAATCTATGGCATTTACCTTGGGGCGGTTAAGCGTAATCTCTAATACCGCACCATGTCGCTCCACCAGCAGTTCTTGTGTTCTGTCGTCCATTTTTCCCCTGAGTTCGACCGTTTAACCCTTCAGCCGAGATAAAACGTAAAGACGCACGATATGGCAATAACAGGCACAAGGCAATATCATGAGCGGCCGCGCCTTGCGCCGGTACGGCAATAATACGTCCGGGTGGATACTTTTCACCGCTTTGAACTTAAATTTTGGGGGAATCATGGACATCGAACTGAACAGTGAACAGCGGATGCTGTCCGACTCTATTAAGGCATTTGTCGAAGAAGAGTTGATGCCCCTGGAAAACAAGGTTGAACGCGCAGGTGAAGTCAGCACTGCGATGGGTGAACGCATCAAGCACAAAGCCCTTGAGATGGGTTTTTACGCCGCCAATCTACCCGAATCGGTTGGGGGCGGTGGGCTGGACTGCACTAGCCTCGCGATAATGGAACGCGAGTTCGGCAAGGTCACACACGCGCTGCATGGCTTTGCCTGGCGCCCCACCGAACTGCTAATGGCCTGCAGTGATGAGCAAAAAGAGCACTATCTGCTTCCTTGCGTAAAAGGGGATAAAGTTGAGTGCTTCGCCATCACAGAGCCAGGTGCCGGCTCTGACATCATGTCGATGTCAACACGCGCACAGCCTGATGGGGATGACTGGATCATCAATGGAGCCAAGCATTTTGTCAGTAGCCACGTCGAACCAGATTTTGCGATTGTCTTTGCCACCACCGGAACAGATGAAACTGCTCGTGGTCCGCGCAAACGAGTCAGTGCTTTCCTGGTAGACCGTGGGCATCCAGGTTTTGATATCACGCGTGGACCGCGCTGTGTCAGCCAGCGGGCATACCTCAATTTCGTATTGTCATTTAATGACTGTCGAGTCAATAAGAGTCAGATGCTCGGCGCAGAAGGCGAGGGCCTGAAGCTTGCCGATAAGTGGATAAAGATGGGCCGGGTTTGGGTTGGCGCCGGCTGTTGCGGGCGCGCGGAGCGACTGCTGGAGTTGTCGCTGGACTGGGCCGCCAACCGCAAGCAGTTTGGTCAACCCATCGGCAAATTCCAAGGAACGTCTTTTAAGCTGGCAGACATGGCAACCGAACTGCAGGCCGCCGACCTCATGGTGATGCACGCGGCCAGAAAAGCCGATGCGGGACAGATGACACCCACCGATGCAGCCATGTGCAAGCTGTTTGCCTCCGAGATGCTGCACCGCCTGGCCGATAACGCGGTCCAGATCTACGGCGGCATGGGCCTGATGGAGGATTTCCCGGTCGAACGTCTCTGGCGTGACGCACGCCTTGAGCGAATCTGGGAAGGCACATCTGAAATACAGCGACATATCATCAGCCGATCACTGCTGCGACCGCTTGGCGCATGACCCCAGAACAACGTGCCAATCTCAATCGGCTGCTGGCGCCACGCCATATTGCCTTTATCGGCGGCGATGCTGCTGTATCTGCGGCACAACAGTGCACCACAAGTGGCTTCGCCGGCGAAATCTGGGGCGTCAATCCGAAGCCCGGGCGGTTCGGTGAGATACCTTCCTTCGCCAGTGTCGAGCATCTGCCGCAAGCACCAGATGCAGTTTTTCTTGCCATCCCACGGCATGGTGTATCAGAGGTGCTCGCAGAACTGCGGGACGCAGGCGCTGGTGGCATCGTCTGCTACACCGCAGGTTTCAAGGAACTTGGTGGGCAAGGCGCTGATCTCGAGCGCGATCTGATTGCGGCCTGCGGCGAGATGGCGCTGGCTGGACCCAATGTGTTCGGTTTATTGAATTATGTCAGCGGGGCGCACCTATGGCCATTCAGTCATGGCGGTAAACGGGTCACAAGCGGCCCCGCCATCATTTCTCAATCCGGTATGCTCTCGAGCTACCTGCTCACCAACAGACGTTCAATTCATTTCTCGTACGTGATCGGCGCCGGGAATCAATCCATTTTAGGTGTGGAAGACTATCTCGACAGCCTTGTCGATAACGACGTTGTCACTGGCTTTGGCCTGTACATAGAAACGCTGCGCGACATACCTCGTTTCGCAGATGCAGTTGCCCGCGCTATGGCGCGCAACGTGCCAGTGGTCGCACTCAAGGTGGGTCAATCTGAACTGGCAGCCCAGACTACGCTCACCCATACCGGCTCGCTGGCGGGACAAGACGTCTGCTATCAGGCGCTTTTTGATCGGATCGGCGTTGCCCGTGCTTTAAGCCCCAGCCTCCTACTGGAAACTCTGCAGATGCTGACCACGGCCGGTGCACCGGTAGGTAAGCGGCTTGCGGCATTCACCTGCTCAGGCGGTGACGTCGCCATGCTCGCCGACTGTGCCGACAGTCAAGGCCTGATCTTCGATTCACCAGATGCCGCAACGGAAAAATCCCTACGCCAATGGCTTCCTGATATTGCGACTGTGGGCAATCCACTTGATTACACCACGCCGCTTTGGGGGCAGGAGGAAACTCTGAAAAATGTGTTCAGCGCGGCGCTCGCACCCGGCTACGATGCAGCACTACTGGTACAGGACTATCCCCCGATTGAGATCAGTGACGATCGACCCTACTACCAGGCCGATGCCCGCGCCTTTATTCATGCGACACAAAACGCCGGTATACCGGCTGCAGTGTGTTCCAGCCTGCCAGAGAATCTCGATCACGAAACCCAGGCAATCCTCATCAACAACGGGATCGCACCGTTGCAGGGTATTAGCGAAGCCACCATGGCTATCAGCGCTTCGGCCGTATTCGGCCGAGTGAGAGAAAAATTGCAAAGCGGCTCTGGCCCTTTTATTCCCAAAATCTATACACCCGACCGGTCACAGCCGGTTACCCTAGATGAATGGCAAGGTAAACAGATGCTGCGAACGCACCGTATTCCTGTTCCGCCTGGTGAACTGGTCAATTCTCAAACAGCGGGCGAAGCCGCTTGCAGAATCGGCTTTCCGGTTGCTCTTAAGCTCGTCAACAACCAACTTCCACACAAAACCGAAGCTGGAGTCGTACGACTGAACCTTGCCAACGAGGACCAAGTCTGCCAAGCGGCACACGAGGTGCTGGATCTGGGATCGCAAGCCCTGGGCCAACAGGTAGGCGACCAGCTGTTGGTCGAACAAATGCTGGATACAGTGCTCGCAGAGTTACTGGTTGGTGTACAGAATGATCCGCAGTTTGGTCTGGTCATGACACTCGCAGGAGGGGGAACCCTGGTAGAACTGATGGCGGATTCCACGACAATACTTTTACCAACAGATCGATCCAGTCTACGTGATGCTCTTGCCTCGCTTAAGGTTATGCGCCTGCTGGAAGGTTATCGTAACCGTCCCAGGGCTGATATCGACCAGTTGCTCGATGCTCTCACAGCTATCAGTGCAATGGCGCAGCAGCTTGCGCACAAACTGATCGAGATGGACATCAACCCAATACTGGTCACTGAGAGTGGCTGCTTCGCTGCAGACACGTTGATCCAGATCAATGGTGACGGCTAAAGTATTGCATATGATCTTCTTGAATCAGTGGTGTTCAACCGATCTTACGGCTTAGCGTGCTCTGCCCAAAGGTATATTCCCAGCCCCGACCAGATTAACAAAAATGCGATCACATGAATTGTGGCAAAAGCTTCGCCATAGACAACAACGCCGGTGAGAAAACTACCCGTCGGAGCGAGGTAAAAAAGCGTTCCCAGAAGGGATAAGGGTATCCGACGTGATGCTATGACATACAACAGGATCGGCAAGATCGTAATCACGGCTGAAAACGGCAACAGCAGTCCTGACAAGGAAAATAGAGATTGATCGTTCGGCAGTGGAAATTGGATAATGAACCATAAACCAATCAAAAACAAAGGCACTGTTTCCAGAAAAAGGCCGACTGCGGGCTCAACCTGTAACCGTTTTCTGATAGCGCTATAGACCGGAAACGTAAATCCCAGGGTAATGCCAAGCCAAGGGTTCTCGCCGAGGAAAATGATAAGAACCGCAACTCCCCCGGCAGAAAGACCGACTGCTGCCCACTGTGCTTTACTGATACGTTCGTGAAAGAACAGGCATCCCAGCACAATTGAAAAAGTCGGGACAAGGTAGAACCCCATTGAAATTTCGACAATGCGCTCTGAAAAAATACCCCAGATAACTAGTGCCTGTTGGAACGCGATGATAAGACTAGTTGTTATGATGGGCAGAAGAAGTCGCCGGTTGCGTAAGACTACTGCCACACCGCGCCATGATCGCATCAGCAGCACAATCAACAACATAAAGGGCATGGCCCAGAAAGCTCGGTGCCCAAAAACACTCGCAAACCCAAATAATTCGATCTGCTTAAAGTAGAGCGGGAAAGAGCCCCAGATCACAATTGCGGTGATGCCATAAACGAGCCCAATACCGTCTCGGGATGACTGCTCTAATACTTTTGTATCCAACAGGCTTGAGGGCCTCAGCGAATGTCTGTTTCCAAAGGAACGAATTGCTCTAGGGCGGGATTATGCGTTATGACTTCAGGTTTATTGCGACAATAATTCCCAGGAACACTCAGAATTTCCCTAAATGATATGACGGATCTCATACTACTCGACTACGACGGCGTGATTGTTGACTCAGCACAACCCGTGCTGGAGCAGACAGCGGTTTTCTGCAAGGATCAGGGCTTACCGTTTTCCCTGACCCTGGCCGATTTCGACCAGCTGGATCCAGCGACTTTCACCATGCTCGCCAAAGTCGCTGGCATACCCGACTCTGATCACCGTGCATACGGTCACTTTCTTTTTGATACCTTGCAAAATGGCGTTACACAGATCGCTCTTTTTGACGGAATCAGTGAAATGTTACGGGACTTAAGCGAACAGCATATTCTTTGCGTGGTCACCGCCAATCATGCTGATGTGGTGCGAACCCGGCTCGCGCAAGAAGGGCTGAATGATTGCATCGGCACGTATTACGGCAACGACCGGCCAGGCGGCAAAGCAGAGCATATACACGAAGCGTTCAACCATTACGCCATCGATGCCCGAAAAACCTGGATGGTGGGTGATTCGGTCAGCGACATGGATGCGGCGCGCACCGCCGGGGTGAATGCTCTCGCTGTCGCTTGGGGCTGGCAATCTGCTGATGTTCTAAAAACGCGAGCGCCCGATCATCTTTTCCATGCTCCGCAAGAACTTCATGCTTTTCTAAGCAGTCCCCTTGCTTTATCGCAGGCCAGCCATTCTTGAATACTCTGGCACATCTATACCTATCAGGGAGCGACCCGGACCTGATACTGGGCAACTTTATCGGGGACTCGATTCGGGGCGCGCAATTCGAAGAACTAAACCCCCAAGTGCAACAAGGGGTGCTTTTACACCGGCAGATAGATCGCTATACCGATGCGCACCCAGTCTTTCGGAGGCTATCGTCTTTGATGCGTGAAGACTTTGGCCGTTATTGCTCGGTAGTGGCCGACGTATTTATGGATCATTTCCTCGCTAAAGACTGGCACCGCTACCATCGGCAACCTCTGGTTGATTACACCAACTGGGTCAAGTGTGTTCTCACGCCACGCATAAGCGCGTGCCCTGCCCGTTCACAAAGGTTCTTCGATTACCTGAGTCGAACCGATACGCTTTTGCATTATCGGTCCACCAGCGGTATCAACCAGACGCTGTCGCAGATGGCCCAGCGCACCCGCTTTGATTCGGGGATGGAAAAATCCGGCGAAGTCCTATCGCGACTTTACCCGCAACTGCAAAACGGCTTCGATGATTTTTTTCCTCAACTCGTCGCCTACGCTGAGCGCCAAAGGCAACCGCCAACCCGAGAGACAAAGCCTGTTAACTCTCAGGCCGAACCAGCATTGGCATCCTGAGGGGTATGGTAATAATCGCTTTCACTGGCTGATTGGCGCACCTGTTCAATCATTCGTTCAAGGCGCTTTTGGGCGGTGTCGATCTCTTCGCACGATTCGCAATCCAGATCGCCGCAAGGCTGATGCGCATAAAGCCAGAAATGCACGGCTCCCGCCAGCAAACCAGAGGCTACTTCCCAGCTGTCCGACTCCGAATCCTGGTCCAGTAACTGGTTGCCCAATTCAATCATGCGCTCAGCAGCGGCGTCAAAATTCTGGGTATCGTCTTCGAGTTCCATGACTCCCTCGGGCCGGCCAAAGGCATTACTGTGGGCAGGGGATTCTACCGGCTCGGCCGCTGTCCTGCCATGCCCTCACCCAACCTGGTCGTCCCGAACACCAGTGACCCGCCAGCACCGGCTTACACAAGGTGCTTCAGGCAGGCCACACGAGCGGATAGCGATCGCTATCCAGTGGGTCTCCATCGCAGTGTGCACTCGAGCGCAGGTGTTCATTCGTACCCACACGTGTATCGTAAACCACATCATCGCCGGTGTAGCGCACAGCATATCCCCGCCTGCGTTGGTCACGCCTGAGATTACCCCCCGAACTATGCACTGTAAGGCCATGAAAAACATAAACATCACCAGGCTCTAGATCCCAACTGACCAGTTCGTAATCTTCACGCTGCGCTTCGATGTCGGGCATCGGTTCGTAATTGGGGTTAATCTCGTAACTATCCTGCCCCACCGTCTCGCCAAAAGCCTGGGGCTGAAACCAGCGGTCCCAACGATGGGACCCGGATACAAACTCCAATGCACCCGAATCCACCGTTACCGGGTCAAGTGCGATCCAAAAAGACAGCACCTGCCAGCCCCGCATCGCCCAGTAAGGCTGGTCGTTGTGCCATCGGGTTCGGTTTGGTGTACCAGGCTCTTTGACGAATAACTGGTCATACAGCAGGTTGACCTTTTTCGAGTCCAAAAGTTGCGCGGTAAGCCCTGGCAGTGGAGATTGAAAGCAGAACGCACGAAATCTCTCGTCTTGCTCCCACAGGCGCAAGTTACCGTGAAAGCGGCCCTGACTATTATCAGATTGATAACCATGAAAGAAAGGGCCGGGAGAATTGATATCGGTTTCAATCGCCTCAGCCAGAGTCTTGAGCCACTTTTGACTTAGACACTGGCGAATCACTGCCACACCAGCGTCATGGAATTGAGAAAACAACTGTAAAGACAGGCGATTGGGTACTGTCATAGCAGGCGTTCTTCAAAGATCACTTGAGGGTCTCATTTTGTTTCGCCCGGCCATTGTGTTACATGCTCCCACGCAAGCGATAGTAAAGCAACGAAGACGGTTGACTGAAAGTGGCGCATGAGGGCTCCCGCCACTCGTCACAGGCTCACCAAACTCTTATTTAGATCGGAATGATCCTGCAGATCTGGGAACCCCTTGTCGGAATATAAAAAAATCGATTAGTGATACGCGAATCCACTAAACC
Source organism: Gammaproteobacteria bacterium (assembly GCA_963580215.1). Taxonomy (GTDB): domain Bacteria; phylum Pseudomonadota; class Gammaproteobacteria; order Arenicellales; family UBA868; genus UBA868. Next base: position 48,127 of record CAUZJT010000001.1, on the reverse strand, counting down.
ACATACATTTCGATTATATTTCTTGCACGCAAAGCAGGTATGCAATAAACATCTGATCAGAATCTGACTCTATTTATCTCAAATTAAACGGTTTCAGTAGCAGGCTTGATCATCCATTGAGGCTTGGCAAAAAAAGCGCTGGATGAACAAAGTAAGATCTCCCCAGAACTGCGAAAAAACTGGACAATTTATGAACGAAACAAATGTTGCTCAGGCCTACAAGGCTAAAACCCTGCGCGAACAGTAGGCGGCCTACGACCACTGGGCCAATAAATATGAACCTGACCTTTGCGCAATGGGGTATCGAGTGCCGTCAGTGATTTCAGCTGTTTTTACACGTTTCGTTTCAGAAAATGCCGGCTCCATCCTGGACGCTGGGTGTGGAGGCGGCATCCAAAGTGAATCACCTTCTCTCATGGGCTATCGACCAATTATCGGCATTGATCTGTCAGAAGGGATGCTCAGCGTTACCCACAGTAAAGGGATTTACAGTGAATTGCATCAGATGACGCTCGGGGAGAAATTACATTTTGACGACGATACGTTTGCTGGCGTGATTTCAGCCGGTACAATTACGCCAAATCATGCTCCGGCTAGCAGCTTCAATGAACTGATAAGAGTGGCCCGACCTGGCGCTCGGATTGTTTTTAGTCTTCGCGACGACCCTGCGCAGGAACCTCAATATCCTGCGGCATTGCAGAGATTCTCAGAATCAGGCCTCTGGCGGGAAATGTTCGTTACGGAAAGTTTTTTCAGCATGCCTTATGGTGAGCCCGAAATTTCGCACCGGGTTCATGTGTATGAAGTCGCTTGACCCCTATCGCCTCCACCTGCTGTAGTTTATCGAAATAGTCGATTCATGATCCCATATCGTCCCAGCGAATACCGATAAACCCACATTGCCTGCTGGCGTTCATAAACTGTAGGTCCAATTTTCTCCGCCAGTCGCTCCGACTACAAATTGCCAGCCCAAACAGGTGGTCGGTATTTATCCCACTGGAACTCTCTTTCCAATTCCCTGGCTACCTGCAATATCAAATGGTCGCCACATGCATGCCCTGCTAGTTGCACAGCACAGGGGTGCTCCCCAGGATTGAGCTGGACTGGCAAGGATGCAGCAGGTTGTCCGCTGACGTTGCAAATGTAAGCAAAAGGAGCAAATGCATGCCCCTTTTCACCCCAAGTCTCAAAACTAAAGTCCGCGGTACGACTATCCATAAACCCAACTGGAATTGGATCGCTACCCAGGGTTGGGGTCAGGACCAGATCAAGTTCACTCATCGAATCCATTAATCGAATCGATGCTTCATGGGCGCCCTGCCGGGCGTGATAAAGGTCCATCGCACTCAGTCCAGCGACCCGTTCTCGAACAAAATGCGTTAGCGCTTCCAATTCATCATGCGCAGGTTGACGTTCGAGCTCTTTTATACGATTTTCAATTTCATAGACAACATCGACCATCCAAAGATCTTCCATCCAACTTCCCAATCGAAGATCGGAGGGATAAGCATATTCTTGTATGTCGTGTCCCATTCCTGACAGGACTGCGCTGACCCGTTCTACCGCGGCGACTTGGTTATCACCAACAGCATTTCCGTCAGGTGTGAACACCGATACTCCAATGCGCAATTTAGGAGGCGATTGCTCAAGAAGCGAAACATATGATCTAACCTCAGGACGAACATGATAACGGCTGCCAAGTAACGGGCCGGCTGAACAGTCCAATGCAGCTGCGCTGTCGCGTACTGACCTGGTCAGCACATGATCGGAATTAAACCCATTGGAGTATTCCATGAAATTAGGTCCAATGGGATTCAGTCCTGTCGTTGGCTTCAATCCAAATACACCACAACAAGCCGCAGGGATCCGAATTGAACCGCCAAGGTCAGTACCATGCGCTAAAGGAACCATGCCCGATGCCACTGCAGCTCCAGCACCCCCCGAGCTACCCCCGGTAGTCACAGTCGAATCCCATGGGTTCAATGTTACTCCCCGGAATGTTGGCTCACAGACAAAATCCTCAGCAAATTCCGGAGTGTTTGTTTTGCCAAGAATAACCAAGCCAGCTTGACGCCAACGCTTTACCAATTCGCTATCGGGCCTTGGACTCACTCCGTCAAAAAAACGGGATGAGAATGTCGTCGGCATATCCCAGCTAAATTGATTTACATCCTTAAGATAAAAGGGGGCGCCAGAGATCGGAGTATCCGGAAGAGTTTCGGTGATAAATTCACGAGCATTGTCAAAATTAGACATCACCAACGCATTTAATTTTGGATTGACCGCTTCTGCAACTTCGATCGCTGTTTCTAACACCTCTTGAGCAGAAACTTCTCCTTGTTTGATCAAGGTTGCAATACCAACCGCATCCTGGCTCGCATAGTCATGGAAATTCATGGGCTAAGCTCCTAGTAGAATGATTCATTGAGATTATAGTTATTGGATTACAACGCATATAAACGATAAGGCCATGAGACTTCGCCTCCTCAACGACAGCGTCAATCGTTTCAAGGGGCTAGATCGCACCGCCACCGAGGTTTGCTGTTTACTCCACCAGCAACATTTTGCTGACCGGCATATAGCGAGATACTGGACGAATGACATTTCGCACGTGATCTTGGCCAAATATTCCGTTGCCCCCTGAAGAGGATACAACACGACGCTGCTTAGTGCCCCGGGAGGCCCGCATTCGAAATTGAGAAGATGGGAAATTGTGACGATGTATAGCTAATATTTCCAAAAATCACAACAAAGGTCAACAAGAGAACGAGATTCCTTTTCACAGCCTGACCAATATACCAACTGGTCAAAAAGTCCTACCCTTTGGCAATTCCGGAGTTACGCACCAAACCCATAGTGGGAACCAGTCCTAGGCTATTTGTAAGCGTTTGGGCGGTGTTATAGCAGGCGTTCTTCAAAAATCACTTGAGGGCTTCATCTTGGTTCACCCAGCCATTATGTTACATACTCCCACGCGGGCGAATGCTGGCACCAACCACAACACAAGGAAATCTGAAGATGCGCTATAAACCGTTAGGACGCACTGGCATTGAAGTATCGGCAATATGCCTGGGCACCATGACCTGGGGCGAGCAGAATACGCCAAAGGAAGGCTTCGCGCAGATGGATCACGCCCTTGCAGGTGGTATCAATTTCTTCGATACGGCAGAGATGTACCCGGTGGATGTTCGCGCTGCAACCTATGGCCATACCGAGGTCATCATCGGAGACTGGCTGACTGAACGACGCTGTCGCGATCAGATCATCCTTGCGAGCAAGGTCTGTGGCCCAGGGCAGAGTCATATCCGTGGAGGCGATTGCCGCTTTACCCGGGAAACCATTCACACCGCGTGTGAGGGTAGCCTGAAGCGCCTACGTACCGACTATATCGACCTCTACCAGCTGCACTGGCCGGACCGGGGCTGGACCGATTTTAAAGATCTCGGACAAACTCAATTCATTGAGGACGTGGGCTCTGACCGCGAGGAAACGGTGGCCGCTCTTGACGAACTGATCCAGGCCGGAAAGATCCGGGCCTGGGGCATCTCTAATGAAAGTGCCTGGGGAGTGATGGACTTTGTCGCCCGGGCTGATACGGGTCGAGTGTCGCGTCCTGCCAGCATCCAGAATGCCTACAGTCTTCTTAACCGCAAGTTTGAGTTTGCCCTTGCCGAAATCGCCTTGCGAGAACACGTTGGCCTGCTTGCCTATGCGCCTATCGCAGCTGGTGTGCTGACTGGGAAGTATCTTGACGGTGCTCGCCCGCCTGGCGCTCGTAACACGCTATGGCCTTCCAACACCCGCTATTTCAGTAGCCAGGCCCAATCTGCCACTAGAGCTTATGTCGAACTCGCCGGCGAATTGGGGCTGTCGCCTGAGGTGCTCGCCCATGCTTTCGTTCTGAGCCGACCGTTTCTAACCGCTTCGATTGTCGGGGCCACCCAAATAGGGCATCTGGATCAGGCTTTCGCTGCACTGGACTACACGATATCCGATGAACTCGTCTCGCGTCTGGAGGAACTGCACCATCAATATCTGGTGCCGGCACCCTAAGACATTCCTTACCCAACGATCAAAAGAAATTGTCACGGCTAAACTGCTGACCCAGGCACCGCAGGCACCATCGCGCACCTTCTTGAATTTTCCCCTCGTTCTGGATCTTGATAATCTTGAAGCAGACATCGCTATTCTTGGCATTCCCTATGGCTTGCCCTATCGGCCACACGAGATGGCCAATGACCAGAGTCGGGCGCCAGACGCAATCCGCCAGGGCCCAAGCTATGTTCCCTACACCCTGTCTAGTTACGACTGGGATCTCGACGAATACCTGCTCGATGGCCGTGATATTACTGTGGTCGACTGCGGTAACGTCAGCGCCGACCTCAACGATCACCAGGAACACTACCGCCGTGCGGAGCAGGCCGCTCGAAAGATTCTATCGACGGGTGCAACTCTGATAGCCCTGGGTGGAGATCACGGGATCCCGATTCCCGTCATGCGTGCCCTTCAGCGTGAGGAGACCATCACACTGGTGCAGATCGATGCCCACATCGACTGGCGTGACCAAGTCAATGGCGTACGTGAAGGCTACTCGAGTCCTATCCGGCGCGCTTCAGAGATGGACTGGTTTGGTCCCATCATGCAAATCGGTATTCGTGGTAACGGCAGCGCTCAAGCAGAAGAAGTACAAGATGCGCGGGACTGCGGCGCAGACATCATTACCGCTTACGAAATGCATGAGATCGGCATGGCAGCCGTACTCGAGCGCATTCCCGATGGCGGGCCCTATTACTTGACTATTGACGCCGACGGATTGGACCCCACCATCATGCCGGGGGTAATGGCACAGGCTCCCGGAGGTCTGGACTGGTTACAGATTCGACAACTGGTTCATGGATTGGTCAACAAAGGTCGGGTGCTCGGAATGGATCTGGTGGAAATCGCACCCTCTTATGACCATGGGCACATTACGATCACTCATGCAGAACGGTTGATCTGTAATTTTATCGGCGCTTGTGTGCGAGCCGGCTACTACGACTGATCTAAGCAATAGATGCTGCGTTCTTCCCGGTTAGAGTTGAGCAGTCAAAGCCATTAACAGATCGTCGACCTCGGCCTCAGAAGTGTCCCAGGCGGTCACAAACCGCATCGCCTTTCCATCAAGCTCTTCGTCGTTGACCTTGATACCCTGCTGGGCCAAAGCCTTAATCAACGACCGAGGCATACGCACAAACACCTCATTGGACTGGGTGGGGTAAGCAAGCTCAATGCCAGGCAGTGCATCAAGGCCCCGGCTCAAACGCTGGGCCATGGTGTTTGCCTGCCGGGCATTGCGTAGCCAGACATCGTTAACAAGGTAACCCTCAAATTGCGCCGAGATAAAGCGGCTTTTTGAAAGCAGCTGCCCCGCGCGTTTTTGCAAAAATGGAAAATCGCCTACGAGTTCAGGCTTAAAAAAGATCACCACCTCCGCCGCCAGGCAGCCGTTCTTAGTGCCACCAAAAGACAACACATCTATTCCCGCTTGCCAGGTCATCTGCGCTGGCGTTATTCCAAGCGTTACCAGGGCGTTGGCAAATCGCGCACCATCCATATGAACCGGCAGCTGGTGTGCGCGTGCAACTGATGTAATCGCCTTGATCTCGTCAAGCGGATATACCGTACCGGACTCACAGGCCTGGGTGATGCTTACAGCTGAGGGCTGAGCATGGTGTACGTTGCCCCGGCCGTAAATTGCCTGCTCGAGTGTCTCTGCACTGATACGGCCATCGGTGCCACGCATATCGATGAGTTTTGCCCCGCCGGTAAACATCTCTGGTGCGCCACATTCATCGGTATTGATATGAGATAACTCATGGCAGAAGATTTTTCCAAATGACGGCGTCAAAGCAGACAACGCCAGGGCATTGGCAGCAGTCCCAGTCGTCACCGGAAAAGCCGTTACGGGTGTTTCAAATATTTCAGAAAGTCTTGCGCAAAGCCCTGTGGTCCATGGGTCTTCACCGTAGGATGGAGCGGTTCCGGTATTGGCGCGCGCTAAAGCTTCCATAACCTCGGAACAGGCACAGGAGACGTTATCGGAAGCGAAATTATTCACCGAATTGCCCATGGTAAAACCTTAATTGATAGCGAAAAATTTTTGCTGCTAATCGATCACAATCAGTTCGCGCGCTACGTCACACAGGCGCTCGCCACCGCTATTGGTCACGATGAAAGGTTCCGATACGGCAGCGCCGATCGCTTCCAGCCAAACACCCGATTGGAAATGAAAGCACATGCCGTTTTGCAGAACCGTCTGGTCACCCGGGCGTAAACTGGCAGTGCGCTCCCCCCAGTCTGGTGGATAATTCACGCCGATGGAATACCCCACCCGGCTTTCTTTGCGGTAGCCGTTGCGGTTGAGCACTTTCTGCCATACCGCCTCGACCTCCTCGCAGGTCGCGCCAGGCCGAGCCGCCTCCAGCGCAGCATCGACCCCTGCAACTATGGTATCTGCCAGTTTGGCGACCTCTAGCGGAGGCGTGCCAAGATGCAGCGTACGCGTCAGCGGCGATTGGTAATGATAACGGGCCCCACCGAGTTCCATCATCACCAGGGTGTCATCAGGCAAGGGATGTTCAGACCAGGTCAGGTGCGGTGTACTGGTGCCCTCACCCACCTGTATCAGCGGACATAAACTGCTGTAGTTGCCGTACTTGCCGTCAACACCCATCACCTGCGCGTGATAAACCTCGGCAATGATCTCGTATTGCGGAACACCGGGAGCGATTTTTGCGATTGCCCTGTTCATGACAGCGCTTACGATCTGGCCTGCTTCGCGCATGTAAACTAACTCAGCGTCTGATTTGATCAGCCGTGCCCAGTTCACCAGTTGCTGCGAATCCAACACGTTGGCATCTGGCAGGCCTTTAACCAGGTGAGCATGTGCACGGGCTGTGTAGTAATGCGCATCGAGTTCTACTCCAACGCGAGCCGATCCCCAGCCCCGTGCGGTAATCAGTTCTGCCAGTTCATCGTAGGGATGTTCACTCGGGTGGTGAATTAGTGTTTCTGAAAACTCCGTAATGTTCTCTGGTGGAATATCAGTGGTGATGTGTGCTGCCTTTGCATCCTGGGGACGACCAAACCAGATCGGACTTGCCTCGTCGGTATGAACGAGAACCACCTGCGGGGTGTAAAAAGACCAGCTGTCAAAGCCAGTTAACCAGTTCATATTCGCCGGGTCCTGGCAGATGATCAGATCAAAACCCTGATCGACCATCCTCTTTTTTGTCTCAACCAGGCGACGATCATATTCTGCTTTGGGAAACGGCTTGGTGTATTGCATATAGATTTCTTTATGAATAATAGTGGACGTTTTGCCAGGTTCCGACGATCATTCGACCGTCAGCGCAATCACCGCCAGAAAATCACCCGGCTTGATCAAGCACGGAAAATGACGGCCCATGAAAATGCCGCCTACTTTTGATCGATACTCTACAGGAGTCGAACCGGTTCTTTCGGTATCGTGGATGACTGCGATCAGATCGCCTTCTTTGACTTCGGCGCCAAGGTCGTTACACATCTCTATAAGCCCAGAATGCTCAGACGTAATAAAGCACTCTGGGCTCATGGTATCCAGATTTACTGAAGGACTGCGCGCCGGCTCACCCGACAAAATACCGGCATGCATGAGTACGTTTGAGATGCCCCGTTTTGCAATCTTCACACTGGTTGCACTCGCCGAGCCTCCACCGCCCAATTCGGTGCTGACAAACACTTTGCCCTGGTTCTCTGCAGCCGTGTCATAAAGATGAGTCGCATCGGGCTCGAGCAGCATCAATGTGTAAGGGGCATTAAATGCCTCAACTGCCCTGACACAGCGGGCCTGCTGCTCTTTATCATCCAGTATGTGGGCCGCGCCAAATGGCAGAAATTCCATCGTCTTACCACCAGAGTGGATATCGATGACATAGTCCGCCATTGGCAATAAGGTACGGGAAAAATAGTCGGCAATAATCTGGGTTATGTTTCCGTTTGGATCTCCGGGAAACACCCGATTCATGTTGCCGCCATCAATGGGTGAGGTCCGTTTGCCAGCTTTGAACGCCGGATAATTCATCGCCGGGATCATGATCATCCGACCGCTCACCACATCAGCGCTCAGTTCATTGGTCATACCCCAAAGTGCTATCGGCCCTTCGTACTCATCGCCATGATTGGCGCCGGTGAGTAAGGCCGTGGGCCCTTCACCATTCTTAACAACGGTCACGGGGATCATGACGGCACCCCAGCCTGAATCATCTCCTGAATAAGGTACTTTCAGAAATCCATGCTGAACGCCATCTAGATCAAAATCTACTGTAGATTGAATTGGGTTATCTCTCATATTCTTTTCATACCTTACGCTAATTCGATCGCACTTCAGGATTCACTCTCATAGAAGAATATAAATCGCACAAAGCGTTACGCCTCGTTTTCTTGATGATCAAAAATAGAAGTGTATCCGCCCGACCAGTCCGGAGGCATCGGCACCAACATCTCCTCATGATGCGCATAGTTTGACGACACCCCGCGAACAATTCTTCCATAGCGTGAACTCGGATATGCCGGTGCCGTATACGGTACTGCATCGGCTGCGCCATAGGTAATGACCAGCGCTGGTCTGCCAAGGTTACTATGGTTCCGACTGGAACCATGAACTGTGCGGCTATGGTGGACTGACACTGTTCCTGCGCTGCCGGTGATCACAACAGGTGGGGCAAGGCAAGCTCCTTGAAGATCGTTGGCTCTGATCGCACCAGTCCACTCACCCTGATCATCGTAATGTTCGAAAATTTCTGACCGATGACTGCGTTCATAGATTTCAAGAGGCCCCTGCTCAGAAGAGACATCCTCTAGAAATATTAAGAACTGCATGGTGCCACTGTGGGTATGCGGATAAAAAGCAATATCCTGATGCCATTTCACCTCGGCACCACCATCCGACCATTTGAAATTAAGCATAATTTCACGAAATCGCACGTTAGGCCCCAGCAGATCAGCCGCGATATCAGGGATCACTGAATCGGCGCAGATTCCCCAGAATGTTGGGTCCAGATCATCCAGATATGCTGCTCGACGCAGTCTGGGATTATCGGAGCTATGGTCCTGCTCCAGATCGATCTCCCTTGAGGACTCTGTCATCTGGCGTGTTGTCTCAACGATACTGTTCGCGGCTGTACGCAAAGTGGCTAGTTCGTTATGCCCAATCAGGGATGGGAACACCAAATAGCCTTTCTCATAATAAAACTCACGCTGAACCTGTTTCAAAAACACCGGGGCCTCGGCATAGATATCCTCAAGTTTCATCAATACTCTCTAACGGGTTGGGTTGGGCTAGGTTTGAGAAGACTGCTTTGTATTCGTTGCGCCCACAAAGATCAATACCACGCATCAGGTACAGCGGCACCCTCTGAAGGCGTTTTAGCCCACTATCGTCCCCTGATTGATACGGGTTTGATTGATGCCGCTCTTTTTCTATGTCCCGGTCATAGTAGGAACTTGTCGGCATGAAACGAAGAGTCATGCCACGGCGTGGCCGATCCGATTGATTAGGCTCTGAGCCGTGCGCCAGATACACATCATGCAAGGAAATCTGCCCCGCTTTCAAAATCATATCTACCGCTTTGGACTCATCGAACTCACTTGGAAGCAACTCCTGATTGAGTGCAAGCCCTGGTGCATCATTAACCTGGTGGCGCCTAAGATTCTTTCCCTTGTGTGAGCCCGGGATGACCCGCAAGCAGCCATTTTCAGGAGTCGAGTCATCTATCGCCATCCATGCTGTGCAGGTGGCCAGCGGTCGCATTGCCCAATATTGGCCGTCCTGATGCCAGGGTGTTGTCGTGCCAGTCTTGGCCGGCTTTGCAAAAAAGCTTGAATTCCATAATGCGAAGTTATTGCCAATGATCTGGCCCACCATGTTAAGAATATTTTCATCACGCGCAAATTTAATAAAACTTTCGTCGAACGGCAACAGTGCCGAACAATAATCCGAGAACTGTGGATATTTCGCAATAAGCCGACTATGTGTTGCTCGGATAGCCTCCAGCGTGCCTTCGCTCAAGTGATAATCCGGCACCACGAACCCATTCTCATGGTACTCAGCCACTTGGGCTTCCGTCAGTTGAGTCGTGATCACTTGGCTGCTCTCTCGCTAAAAGCGGTTTTCCAGACTAGTCCAGGCCCATGGTCAGTAACTTACCGTAGCCCGGTACCGAGCCCTGATAACCCGCGACCCGGACCGACTCCCAGAACAATGCCTGGTTGGCAGAAATAACGGGCTTATTCAAAGTCTTTTCAATCTGCTCGATTACGTCAACCGCACGAATGGCGGTACAGGAAATAAAAAGCGCGTCAGCATCGGCACGGTCAGCCTCCAATGCGGCTTTCACAATAGTCTCAGGCGGGATACGAGCCATATCGTTGTCATTGGCAAAAAGAAAACTCGTGGTTGAGACCACTTGTGGGCCATGCTGCTCGATATAGCCCACTAGCGTCTCGTTGACGTCATCGGTGTACGGGGTCAACACAGCAATGCGGTGCGCGTCCAGTTGTTTGAGAGCTCTTAGCCCGGCCGTAATTGGCGTAACCACGGGTATACCTGGCCGCGCCTTGTGAATGCTGTCCGCAACCGCTTCATACCCCATTGCTGTGGTGCCTGAAGTACAACAATAACTAACCACATCTAGGCGGCCATCCGGGATAATCAATGACGTGGCATCAGCCAATCTAGGGCCCATGGTTTTCAGGTTTTCTACAGTGCAAGGGTTTACATTGAGCACCCTTGAGACAAAAACCGCCACATCGTCGCAGGGGCGCATATTGACAAAATCACGTTCAACTACATAATCGCTTGCCAAGGCAATTAAGCCGATACGGTGCCGACCGGGGCCGTTATCCAAAGTCGTGTCTGCTTGAACCGGGGTCGCGCTGAAGGCTGGTCTGGCGTCAATAGATTGGATTGAACTCATCTTTGCAAATCTCCCTTCGAGCTTTTCAATATTGTCATCATGTTCCAGCAAAGGCCGGACGTTGGTCCAGTACCTGGGCAAGATTCTCGCATAGGTCCTCGGGGTCTTCCAAACCTACAAAGACGCGATATACGCCGTCCCCGGCAAAGTCACGGTAAGCTTGCAACTGCTTTCCAGAGAGGCGGTAACTGGATGACATCAGGTCACCCGTGTCCATCTCTTGACGCTGATAATTTCTCCTCGAGCTGCTGCACTGTAGGGTTGCGCCAACGGCTATAGATATACGACGCCTCATCAGAGATATCGTAAGCTGAAAAACCTACCGGTTCATCAAGCACAAAAGTGCTCAGCATCACGATATTAGGTGCAGATGTCCGAGTGTTAGGATCAGGCCTTTCTCCGGCATGTACTGCCAGGGTGTTTCGCCCTTTTTTCTTATTCTCGGACTGATCAGTCATCGTAACTGCCTTGGATTGTCATGAAGTCGTGTCACCGATATATGTATTTATTCAAGGAAAGTACCCTAAATATAACGATGCACCTGCCGCGAACCTACCTCGATAACAGGCTATGATAACCGTTGGCAACAACTGTTCTAGGCAATGTCAAATACCGGGGCACCTAGCGTATCCATCAGGGGCGTCACACCCAGACCAGGCTGGGAAGGTGCCATCATATAGCCATCTGCAACGATCGGACCACCCTCAGCAATAGCAACACTGGCGTATTCGTGAAACGCAGAGGACTGAAAATGAAAGGCCCCAGGGGTCGATTGTGCAAGGTGGGCTATAGCGGCTGTAGCAATCTCACCACCCCAGCTATCCTCTATCGTCATCACGATCCCAAGGTTAATACACAGGTCGCGTACCTGACGTGCGCGGGTCAAACCCCCCATTCGATTGATCTTAAGATTAATCAAGTCCATCGCATTGTCCTGATACCCACGGAGCAGGATCGGCAATCCATCCATACACTCGTCGAGGATAAATGGCAGATCAGTATGCTGGCGCACGGCAAGGCACTCTTCATAACTTAAACACGGCTGCTCAATAAAACACGAGAGTTGTCGCTCCTTTAGCATCTGCGAAGCCGCATTAACCACACGTAGCGCCTCATGCTGTTTCCAGCCAGTATTGGCGTCAGCATCAACTACGTCTCCTGGCTCCATGACCTCAATGATACGTCTGAAGCGCTCTATATCAGTCTCAGAGTCCTCGCCCACTTTGATCTGAAAATGATCAAACCCGGATTGACGATACTCGAGAAAACGCTCCACCATTAATCCTGGGTCTGCACGCGCTACTACTTTGAACAACTTCACGCGTTCCTGCAATTTTCCTCCCAGCAATTGATAGACAGGCATTCCAGTGGCTTTGCCCAGAATATCCCAACACGCCATATCAATTGCCGATTTGACATACGGGTGGCCTTTTAGCAACTGATCCATCTTGAGATTGATTCTATCTAGTTGGGTTGGATCCTCGCCGATAAGGCCGGGCGCCAAGATGGAAACGCCGGTACGTACACCCTCGGCGTATGCGGCAAGGTACGAAGGACCAAGCGGGCAACTCTCACCCACGCCGGTTAACCCTTCATCGGTATCAATCAGCACCACGGTGCTGTCAAACGCAGAAAAAGATTGGGTCGACCAGCTATACGATCCTTCTTTCATGGGCAGGTCAACTTGAAATACCCTGATCCGTGAAATCTTCAATGGCAGATTCTCCTGATGAGGCACGGGGCGGCAATAACCGGGCTGGTCTTAACTCGCTGTCGCCATATGCTGGATATGTCGCTCTGCGGCCTTCGCTACCGCATCTGAATCTATTTCAAATCCCAACCCAGGCAACTCGAACACACCCAACTTGGCATCTTTCAATGAAAGATCTGGACTGGCGATAATATCTGATGTGAGAAGGTGATTCATGTACTGATTAGCATCATCCAGGTTGGGAATCGTGAGCCCTGCCTGATGCGCAGCGCAAGTGGTGATGCCAGTCTCGTACAATCCATGAAGACAGATATTGATCCCGGCAGCCTCGGCGACGGCAGCCGCCTTGACCAACGGCCCAAGGCCACCCGTCTCATGAAGGCCAAGCGTAATGAGATCTGCTGCCTGCATCTGGGTTACCTGATAAACATCGGCAGCATTAAACACACACTGGTCGGCGGCAATAGCAATAGGGCTTGCGTCTTTAATCTGCTTAAGAGCAGTTAAGCTCCGATGATCACAGGGTTGCTCGATCATTTCTGGCTTGTACCTTTTTAGTTCGTCAATCATGCGTATGGCAGTAAGAGGATCCCATGCCTCATTCGGGTCAAGACGTAGCCGAATATCCGGGCCTATCGCCTCACGGACCTGCCTTACGATCTCAAGATCAAGCGCATCACCTCGACCGACCTTGCAATATATGACCCGATGCCCTTGTTTCACCAGCGCCACAGCGTCTTTGGCCAGGTCTTCAGGTTTAGAACCCTGAATAAACCCAAAATACTCGACATGTTTTCGTTTCACGCCACCTAAAAGGTCATACACTGGCCGATCAAGTGCTTTTCCCTGAAGATCCCAAAGCGCCATCTCGAGGCCCGCCAGCACCTGACCTCCGAAGCGAGGGGCACTGCAGTTACCTCGGAACTGAAACAACGACTGATAGCAGATCGCCATCAACCGCTCGCGGTCAAAAATGGACTCCCCAAGCAGGTGCTTGGATGCCTCATCGACAAACGCTTTGACACCGACTGCCGTGGGGGTCGCAAGACATTCTCCAAAGCCCACCTGGCCCTTATCGGTCTTTATTTCGATCAACAAGACTTCCGACCCTGCGGTAATGCCCTGAGACCAGTAATAGGGCTGCAAATACGGAACGAACAGAGGCGTTGAACTGATATTTTTGATTTTCATTTGATCGATCTATCTAGTGGCCACGGGGAAAACACTGATGCATGACGCGATGATTCAAGGGTTTTAGAAAGCCACCGATTCTTCCTCATAAACTGCTATCGTACTGCGACGAAAATAGTTCTTATTTTGTCGATCCTTATTAACTGGGGCCTAAAATTAACTACGGGCAATTCCAAGATTTCGCCGTTAAGCAGTATACATCTATCCGATTATCACTAATTATTTATGAATTTTGTACATACAATTCCTTAAATACTGAATAATCTGTATATATCAATACTTGTTTTTCTCAATTTTATATTCAGTGCAAAACTCTGACAGATTTTTTGTGATGGAATTAAAGGTTCATAAACCGGTCCAAGAACGCGGGCGGCAGTTGAAAACTTGCGGAATTGGCAGTCAGCCTAACTTGTGGGCAGTTTGCATAAACGGAATCTTTTCAGAAAAACATTAGCGCTTGTATTAGAGTAAAGCAGGGCTTTAAAAAAGACCGTTATTTTTAATAAAGGAGAATGAGATGAAGAAATCTAAATTAGAGGAAATTATTCACAAGGACCTTGTCCTGAAACAGGCCTTGAGTGACTCTCGAATCACCCGCCGTGATTTTCTTGCGTTTACCGGCGCGATGGGTATGTCAGCCACACTCGGCGGTGCGCTGTGGTCTGGCCGGGCTCTGGCTGCAGACCCTAAGCGTGGCGGACATATGGTCTCAGGCCTTAATGATGCAAACACGTCAGACTCTTTAGACTGCGGTCTTTTCAATGCGACCTACATGATCTGTATCAGTCGCGCTTTCCGTGACAGTCTGGTCAATGTTGCCCAGGACAACAGCATGGAACCCGCTCTGGCTGAAAGCTGGGAAGCAAGTGCCGATGCTAAGATATGGCGATTCAACATCCGACAGGGCGTAGAATTTCACAACGGCAAATCTCTAACCACGGATGACGTGGTTGCCTCAATCAACAAACACCGAGGTAAAGACAGTACGTCATATGCCACTGGCGTATTTTCAGGCATTAATGATGTACGCGTTGATGGCAATACTGTTGTTGTTGAACTCACAGACGGTAATGCGGACTGTCCTGCACTGTTTACTGACTACCACTTCAACATCATGCCATCCAAGGATGGTGTCGCAGAATCGCTGTCACCTCATGGAACAGGTCCATATCTACTTAAAGAGTACGACCCTGGCGTTAAAACCGTTCTGGAACGTAACCCGAACACCTGGCACCCAAATGGCGGAGCTCTTGCTGATTCACATGAAGTCATTGCAATTCTGGATGATACTGCCCGACAGAGTGCGCTAATCAGTGGCTCGGTCGACGTGATTAACCGACCTGCACTCAAAGGAATATCACGCCTGAAAAAAGTCAAAGGCGTCAATATCATAGACGTAGCGAGCAATCTCGCATTCACGCATCCGATGCGGATGGATGTACCGCCATTTGGCAATAATGATCTGCGCATGGCGCTGAAACTTTCCACACCCAGGCAGGAGTTCATCGACAAAGTGTTGTTTGGTTACGGTGCTATGGGGAACGATCAGCCACTGGGGCCAGGGTTCGCCAGCTATGATCCAGACCTGAAAGTTGAATATGACTTAGACAAAGCCAAGCATCATCTGAAAAAAGCGGGCATGGAAGGTGTCAAGATTGATCTTAGCGCATCGAATACGTCGTACGGCGGCGCGATGGATGCGGCACAGTTGTTCCAGTCGCACTGGGCCAAGATTGGTGTCAACCTGAACATCATTCAGGAACCCCAGGATGGTTACTGGAACAACGTCTGGAACGTAAAACCGTTCTGCACCTGTTATTGGGGTGCACGTCCAGTGGAAGATATGATCCTGTCAATTGCTTATCTCTCCGAGTCGCCCTGGAACGACACAGTCATCAAGAATGCGCGTGTTGACGAACTCGTGGTTGCGGCGCGTGGAGAACTCGACCAGGAAAAGCGCACTGCCATGTACCAGGAAGTGCAACACATTATCTCTACCGAAGGTGGAACTATTATTCCCGCTTTTGGTACTGACGTGGCAGCCACTCGTGATTCGATTGGTGTTGGTGATCAGATTGGCGGCGGATGGGAAATGGATGGCGGCCACTACCTCAAAAGGTGGTGGAAAGCCTAAGCAGCTAATTTTCTGGTGCAAAATAAGCGGCCCTCGGGCCGCTTATTTTTTTTGTGATTCGTTTTGAAGTAGCATCGATGC
This sequence comes from Gammaproteobacteria bacterium, assembly GCA_963580215.1. GTDB lineage: Bacteria > Pseudomonadota > Gammaproteobacteria > Arenicellales > UBA868 > UBA868. Next base: position 32,016 of record CAUZJT010000001.1, on the reverse strand, counting down.
GCGCAACTGATCACCGCAGTTTTGGTTCGAGAGTCGGCCGAGGACCCATGTCAGGACAATCGGGCAATGCATATTCGAACTTTCTGAGCTACAGTAAGTCACAAGGGGCAAACAGATCTGTCTGATAATCAATAATGAATAAGATTCTTCTCATGGTGTTGCAGCGCTTTGGTCTCGGCCTGCTGACACTATTTGTAGTTTCTATGATTATCTTTGTAGGTGTCGAGTTCCTGCCAGGCGATATTGCCGAGGCCTTGCTGGGTCAAGGCGCCAGCCCCGAAAGCGTCGCGGCCCTACGACACAAACTGGGGCTTGATGTACCAGCACACACCCGCTACATCGACTGGTGGCTTAATGTGCTGCAAGGTGACTTTGGTACTTCATTAGCAAATGGTCGCGATATTGCAGAATTAATTAAAGTAAGATTGGCCAATACATTGTTTCTTGCGCTGGTTGCAGCATCAGTCTCTGTGCCTCTTGCCATCATCTTCGGTATCCTGGCGGCCTTATATCGCAACAGCCTCTATGACCGTTCAGTGAACGTCCTTACTCTGGGGGCTGTCTCGGCGCCCGAATTTCTTGTCGCTTACATTCTTATTCTGTATTTTTCGGTCACATTGGGCTGGTTTCCAAGCTTGTCTAATGTAGACGCCAATACGACTTTCTTCGAAAGACTCCATCGAGTTGCCCTGCCCGCAGTTACCCTGACCGGCGTTATTCTGGCTTATATGATGCGTATGGTTCGTGCTTCCATCATCAATCTTCTGGCAAGCGCCTATATCGAGATGGCCCACTTGAAGGGAATGTCCAAGTTGCGTGTCATTGTTAAACACGCTCTACCAAATGCTTGGGCTCCAATCTCCAACATTATCGCTATCAGTCTTGCTTATTTGGTGGTCGGTGTTGTCGTGGTCGAAGTAGTATTTATCTATCCCGGGCTTGGGCAATTAATGGTGGACTCAGTGTCGAACCGAGACATCCCGGTCGTCCAGGCCTGTAGCATGATATTTGCCGGAACCTACATTCTGCTGAACCTGACTGCTGATATCGTATCGATCTGCACTAACCCCAGGCTTTTGCACCCAAAATGACGCCCGACCAAGCAACACCAGCGAATCCGACTATCGACAGGGTCGCGCCACGCCGATCCCGGATGAAGAATATGTTCCGGGAAATACTCAAGGCCCCGATCACAGCAAAATTCGGCATTCTGGTAATCCTGATCTATGGGTTTGTAGCCATTTTTACACCTATGTTGACGCCTTATGGTGAGACTGAGATCGTTGGGCCAGAATTTGATGTGTGGGGAGACACGTTTATCCTCGGCACAGACGGTTTGGGTCGCGACATGCTCACCCGACTGCTTTTCGGTGCGCGAAATACTGTTGGCATTGCCTTTCTAACTACAGTTCTGGCATTTTTAATAGGAGGATTGACTGGCCTTTTTGCTGCAATATATAGCGGATGGTTTGATCAGATCGCAAGTCGCATAGTCGATGTGCTTATGGCGATCCCTCAGCTTATTTTTGCCTTGATGTTGCTGACCATATTCGGCACATCTATCCCTACGCTAATTATCGTTATTGCGACTCTGGATGCTACCCGCGTCTTCAGAGTTACTCGGGCAGTAAGTCTAAATGTGGTCGTACTCGATTATTTTGAAGCTGCACGACTGCGCGGAGAACACATCTTCTGGCTGTGTATCCGTGAGATTCTGCCTAATATCACAGCGCCATTGCTCGCCGAATTTGGTCTACGATTCTGCTTTGTTTTTCTGATGATTGCGGCGCTGAGTTTTCTGGGACTGGGTGTTCAACCTCCAACGGCCGACTGGGGTTCCATGGTGCGAGAAAACGCCGTTTTAATTACCTATGGGGATATCACGCCCATTCTGCCTGCAATCGCCATCGCTGTCCTGACCCTGGGTGTTAATTTTCTGGTCGACTGGTTTTTGCATAAATCCAGCGGGCTTAAAGACGGTCACTGAGAGAACTTCTCCAACACACTACACATGACGCCATGACTGATCGTTTACTCGAAATACGAAATCTTCAGATCGACGGCGAAAGCGATGAGGTGTGGCATGAAATCATCAAAGGCATTGATCTGAATCTTGACCGAGGTGAGGTCCTTGGTCTGATTGGAGAATCCGGCGCCGGCAAGTCAACTTTGGGTCTTGCGGCCATGAATTTTGCAAGACCCGGCTGTCGTATCCGCGGTGGGTCTATCCGTTTTGATAACAAAGAACTGACCAAAGAATCTGAGACTGCGTTGCGAAAACTGCGTGGAGTACGCATTGCTTACGTGGCCCAAAGTGCTGCGGCATCATTCAATCCAGCTCATCAACTGATAGACCAGTTCTCTGAAATCCCCGTGGTGCATGGTGTAAAGAAACGTCAAGACGCCGAAGCAGATGCAAAGGATCTATATCGCCGAGTATTGCTTCCTGATCCTGACGGCATCGGCTACCGCTATCCTCATCAAGTCTCAGGCGGTCAACTGCAAAGAGCGATGACGGCCATGGCGTTATCCTGCCGGCCTGATCTGATTATTTTTGACGAACCCACAACTGCGCTGGATGTCACGACTCAAATTGAGGTGCTGGCCACTATCCGCGACATTGTCCGAGAGTTCAACACAGCGGCTATCTATATATCTCATGATCTCGCAGTCGTTGCCCAGATGGCCGATCGGATTATGGTCTTGCGCTATGGCGAGCTTGTAGAAGAGGCCAGCACACGGAAAATGATGTCGGATCCGCAAATGGACTACACCAAATCCTTATGGGCTGTGCGCTCCTTCAAAAAAGAAACCGAGACTACAGCTTCAGGGTCAGGCCCACTGGTTAAGGTGAATAACGTTACTGCCGGCTACGAAAAGGAAGACGTTCTGAAAAACGTGACATTCGAGATTCACCGAGGACAAACTGTTGCGGTAGTCGGGGAATCAGGCAGTGGCAAAAGTACTGCAGCCAGAGTCATTACCGGACTGCTTCCGCCACGGCTGGGTGATATCCAGTTCAATGGCAAGCCTTTGCCTAAAGACTACAGATCTCGCAACAAGGATCAGTTGCGCCATGCACAAATGATCTATCAGATGGCCGATACTGCGCTCAATCCCCGCCAGCGTATCCGCAGCATTATTGGCCGGCCGTTAAGTTTCTATCTGGGCCTATCAGGCCAAAAGAAAGAGGATCGTATACGCGATCTGTTATCCCTGATTGAATTGGAGCCGGACGTCTACATCGACCGCTATCCAGACGAATTATCCGGAGGACAAAAACAGCGTGTAAGTATTGCTCGAGCACTCGCCGCCGAACCTGAATTCATCATCTGTGATGAGGTGACCTCAGCACTAGATCAACTGGTAGCTGAAGGAATTCTGAGACTTCTGGACAATCTACAACGGGAATTCAACCTGGCTTATATGTTTATCACGCACGATCTGGCAACCGTGCGGGCCATCGCTGATAACATCGTGGTCATGCTTCAGGGGGAGATTGTCGAACAAGGCCCCAAGCAAAAAGTATTCAGCCCACCCCATCACAAGTACACCGAACTGTTGCTCTCATCCGTGCCCGAGATGAATCCCGACTGGCTGGATGACCTGATTGCCCATCGCAAGCAACATGGCGCTATGGAATCTACATCGACCTCGTGATCTGTTAGGGTCGTTTCAGGGATGCACCCTCAATTTTTTTCCAGCAACCACGATTAACCACGACCCACAAACGGCATTGTGGTTGCCATCACGTTCATAAACAGCACATTGGCATCCAGCGGCAACTCGGCCATATGCAATACACTGGTGGCCACGTGAGCCACGTCCATCAGCGGCTCTGCCATGATGGCGCCGTTAGGCTGGCGTACACCCTCGCCCAGAGGTTTTGCCATCTCGGTAGATGCATTGCCGATATCGATCTGACCACAAGCGATGTTATGCGGCCTCCCATCAAGCGCAATGCTGCGGGTCAGGCCCGATATCGCATGCTTGCTGACGGTATAGGGGGTGCTATTGACCCGAGGCATCGAAGCCGAGATAGAGCCGTTGTTGATAATCCTCCCGCCCTTGGGGTCCTGACTTTTCATCTGCCCAAAAGCCCGGCGGGCACAAAGATAAGCACCATGCACGTTGGTGTTCAGTACTGCCTGCCACTCGGCTAATGGCAGCTCATCGATATCGACCGGCCGGGCACCGATACCAGCATTGTTAAAAAGCACATCAATACGACCAAAGCGGTCGATAGTTGCATCGAACAGACTGTCGACATCTTCCTCACAGCCCACATCTGTCTGCTGGCACAGTGTGCTTTTCGAATCGGCGCCAGCCTCTGACACCGCGCTATGCAGCAATTCTTCGCGCCGCCCGGCAAGCGCCACGCAATAGCCGTGCTGCAAAAAAATTTGGGTAACGGCTTTACCCACCCCGGTACCCGCACCGGTCACGACAGCAACCTTTTGGCCTTCTTTCATTTTAATATCCTTAGAACGTTTTCGACGAGCCAAACCGGCAAGTCAGATAGTTATCTGAATCTGCACCCCAAGCCCCGTGCAGCAAATCCAACACGCACATTCAAAAAGTACGGGCGCGACACCGAACTGGGCGAGGTACATCATTAAGTAGATTCGCGCCTATGAACTTTAACTTAGCCGTAACCTGCTCGCCAGCGAACAGTATTTTCACGCCTACCCGCAGGCGTGCGGATAACCCAAACCCTCCACAGACCTGGCAAGCCTAGACGTTTTCAGATAAGTGGGGTTCATCACTTGGCACCCATCAACAACTCTGGAGACTTCAGCCATCAAGCAAGGATTCTTCAAGTGGAAAATGCGACATCAGTTTATAACCGCTCTCAGTGACCCGCACCTGCTGTTCAAGTTTAATGCCGTCACGCTCACCTGGGGCGCCCATGTAACTCTCAACACAAATCACCATATCTTTCTCGATAACGCCGTCATAGGGGTTAGGGCCCCGAAAAGCTGGTTTGACCTGCGGATATTCATCGGACATGCCGACACCATGGATAACACAGGGGTAGGCGTTAGGTTGAAATTCCTCCGCGGGTACGTAGGCGCGCTGCTGAAAACCTTTCAAAGTTATGCCTGGACGAATCAGTTTCAGGTTATGACTGATCTCCTCCAACGCCAACTGATAAAGTTCCCGCTGCCGCAGCGTGGGTCGCGCCGGGCCGCAATGGAAAGTGCGTGATATATCAGCAAAATAACCCCTCGGCCCCACCATATCGGTATCCAGTCCGACCAGATCACCGGATTCGATTCGTCGCGGCGATGCTTCCTGCAACCAGGGATTGATACGTGGGCCTGAGGCCAGCATCCGGCCCTCGTGCCAATCCCCATTGTTGGCGAGATTGGTGTAGTTGAGTAATCCCCACAACTGAAGTTCACTGACGCCGGGCTGGATGGCCTGCTTCAGTTGGGCAATGCCGTGCTCGGCGACGGCAACGGACCAGCGGATACAGTTGATCTCATCTTGGGACTTGATTACCCGGGCCGGCTCACTCACCAGAACACCATCAATTACCTCAAGGCCCCGCTCCTGCAAAGCTCGGGTAATGCTGGGATTCACGTATTCGATCGCAACCCGGCGGTTATCAGTACCGATCTGGGCCAAGTAATCTACAACATCACTCGCCAGCTGTTTCGCATACTCACTGAGAACATCAGCACCGTCAAAAAAAGAAATCGGCCGGCCCGGCCGGGTTTCATCGGCCCAGGTCACGCCTGCCATCACACCGTGAATTACCGTCGGGCCATTTGCCGAAAGAAAAACATAAGCCTGTGGCATATGTGACTGAAAGAGTGGGTAATCACGATAGTCGACCGCATAGCGCAGGCTGATCGGACTGACCAGCATGCACATTGCGGCATCGTTCTCCAGGAGTTTTTCCCGCAGACGGGATAATCGCCAAGCGTGCAGACGATCATCATCAACAGGCTCGGGCTGTTGAAACTCCGAAAGATCACTCCAATCATCCGATGAGATTATTGTGTCCGGTTTAGTTCTTTTCATATCTTGAGTCAAAAAAATCGTGCAGGTGCCCATAGATAATTCGGGTTGAAACACCTACAGGATAGAAGGAATGCAGAGGAATCGCCTTAAGTGGGCCAATAGGAATGGCCGTGGACTGATCTGTTAACGCAAGCGCCAACTGTTGACCCATCATCGTAGCCATAGGTACGCCTCGACCGTTGTATCCAAGCCCTGCATAAGCATGGTCAGAAAGCTTCAACAGCATAGGCCGTTGATGAGGAGTAATGCCGACATACCCTGCCCAATCAAATTCCCAGTCTGTTGAGGAAATTTGCGGAAATAAACGAATCGCCTTGGATCTCAAGTGAGTGGTATCTAACGACCCGATACCACCTGATAAGGTTCCACGCCAACCGAAAACGAGGCGGTTCGATTCATCGATGCGATAGTAGGCTGGCACGCGTGCATGCTCTGCCACTGGCTGCCTTTCTGGAAGCAATGCCCCTGCCAAGTCTTCCGGTAAGGGGCATGTCGCCGTTAGCATGCTGGCGACGGGAATAATTGTTCGTGAAAGCCCCGGCCAAAGATCATCAGTGTAGCCGTTTGTCGCAAGTACTAATCGTTTGCATCTGATGCTTCCGCCCGGGGTTGATGCCTTCCACCCCCCCTCGGACCGGGAAATCTTACACACCCGGGTATTGCCAAAAACGGTTATGCCTTGCTCCTTGCAGGCGCGGGCCAATCCACGACTATACGAAAGTGGCTGCAAACTACCGCCACGTTGATCACACATGCTGAGATCATAGTGAGATGTGCCGATCAGCTTCGACGTTACTTTTTTGTCGAGTAATCGAGCATTCTCACCAGCATCAGCCCAAAATTGGGACCATTCAGTAAGATAGCGAATCGCTCGATTCCCTTTCCCCGCAATGATTGAGCCATTTCTCAGTACGTGGCACTGAATCTGATACTTCTCAATCAGATCAAAAACCAACTGTACAGACGCTCCCAATGTTTCAATGAAGATCTTGAATTGCTGTCCGGGGTATAGCTTTTTCAGGATAGCAAGATCTGATTTCCATTGGGGGTGAACCTGGCCACCATTTCGGCCTGAACAGCCCCAGCCTGGTTGAGCTTGGTCAACAACAACGATGTCCTTGATGGCATCGACGGCATGTAATGCTGTCGACAATCCCGTATAACCTGCGCCAACGATCAAAAGATCAGTTTCGACATCTACGCTTAAGGCAGTAAAGTCCTGAAGCGGTTCCGCAGTTGATCGCCATAAACTATCTGCCGACTGAGAGTTCTGGTCTGCCATGGGTGGGTTTACCGTTAGCGTACTTGTTGGGCGTTTTTCAGTTAATCATTGAACGGTTGCACCACGATATTACCCACATGTCTTTTATCGATAAACGCCTGCTGGGCCTCGCGGAAATTCTCCAGCGGATAGGTCGCCGCCAGCAGTGGACGAATCTCGCCGCGTTCGATATATCCCACGAGATTCTCGAATACACGAGGTGGCGCCACTGTTGCGCCCGTAAAAGTCAGATCACGAAGATAAAAGGTGCGCAGGTCAAACTCGACGATCGGGCCGGCAATGGCACCGGCACAGGTATAGCGCCCCCCACGCACCAATGCGCTGATCAACTGGGACCATAGTGCGCCACCCACCACGTCGGCGACCACATCTACCGATTCCTTACCGGTCGCCTCAAACAACGCTGATTTGAGATCTTTGCAGGAGCGATCAATCACAGCGATAGGCCCTATCGCCAGCACATCAGCCGCTTTATCTGCCCCGCAAAGGGCAATACATTCGGCGCCACGACGGTTGGCCAACTGGATCAGGGCAGAGCCTACACCGCCGGAAGCTCCTGTGACCAGCACGGTATCTCCCGGGGTGACTGCGGCCCGGTTCAACATATTCTCAGCGGTGACATAAGAGCACGAGAAGGTCGCTAACTCTGCATCCGAAAGTGGGCTGTCAATAGACCGCACCTGCCGATGGAAAACCTTGGTGTACTCGGCATAGCCACCATCACATTCGCTACCAAAATAGTCCGCTTTGGACTGATTCAATGGATCATCCCAATCCCGGAGCCAACCATCGATCAGCACCCGCTTGCCAAGCAATGATGGCTTAACGTGATCACCCTCCGAAACTACGATACCAACTGCATCTGCTCCCTGGATACGGGGAAAAGTGATCGCGGCCCCACCCCAGGTGCCATCTTGGCCTTCAGCGCCAACCAGCGCCTCACCCGTAGTGGCATCCGTATTACCTTTGGAATACCAGGCACTGCGCGTGTTCACATCGGTGTTGTTAAGGCCACAGGCGGCGACGCGAATCAACACCTCATCCGCGCCAGGAGTCGGAACAGGCCAGTCGTTGTGATACTCAAGCTTCTCCAGGCCTCCGTGACCTACCAGCACGATCGCATTCATGGTGTGCGGGATATCTACTGTCATTAAATTATTCTCAAGATTGGTAAATAAACTTCTACGATCTGTACACGGCGCTGGGATCTCCCAGTAACGATTCATCTGGCGCAAACCCCAAACCCGGCAGATCGGGCATCAGCAGATTGCCGTTCTCACTTCGTGGCCCCACGCCGGGTGCTACATCTACCGTTAACATATCCTGGCAGGCCCAACACCCCAAACGAAACTCGTCGGGCGTGCTTTGCGCTAACGCGGCCGCTTCGGCATCCGCCAAAGCCGAGCCGCCTGTCGCCATGACATAGATCTGAATGCCATGCGCAATAGCGACGTCGCGGATGCGCCTGGCCTTGGTCAGGCCCCCGACCCGGTTGATCTTAATATTGGCGACTTCGGCAATGCCTTCGTATGCGATCCGAGTCATGTCATTGATACTGACCAGAGTTTCATCCACCGAGATCGGGGATGTCGTCAACGCACGCACCGCCTTGATATCGTCCGTGGTCTCGCAGGGTTGCTCAAAGGTCACGCCGAGATCTGCAACTGCAGTCATGACGACAGCGGCTTCGCGACGAGTCCACGACCGGTTAACATCATAGAGGATGCGTTCACCCGAACGACGATGCTGTTCTATGTGTCGAATACGCTGAATATCAAGATCGGTATCACTGCCACCGACTTTTACTGAATGCCCGCTATAGCCCCGCTCGCGGTATTTTTCGATGAGCGCCAACATCGCTTCGGGTGATCCACTTGAGATGGACGACATAACGCGTGTCGCTGTCTCATAGCGTCCACCCAGCAAGTCTGGCAGTGAACGTCCTACTGCCTGGCCGGTGATATCCAGGCAAGCCATGTCGATAGGAGATTTAACGTAGGGATGGCCGGGTAGAGCCTTATCCATCTGGTATTCAATGCGCTCAGATTGTTGCGGGTCAGCGCCGATCAGGGCAGGCGCGAGGGTCTCGATTCCGGCCCGTATGCCAGGTCCATGGGCCGGGACATAAGTATGTCCCCAGGGCGTGCCCTCGCCCCAGCCTGTATAGCCGTCATCGGTTTCAATCTTGACGAAGGTGGCATCCAGAACCTCGAATTTCAGCCGACCACCCGACAACCAGTACGGCTGCGCAAGTGGCAGGTCCTTCTGGTAAACCGTTATGCGCTCAATCTTCATTTAGGTAACCAGGTTTTTGAATTGCACTTATCTGGCCTGACCCAGGCGGTGGGTAAAAAGATGCTGGTAGTGGGGCTGCATCCTTCGATGCACTCGGCGCACACGCTCGGGAGTATCTTCCAGATCGACGTATCGGCGTGGCTGTGGCGCCAGGCCTGTGGACTTTGCAAGGTTGGCGTGAAACGAACCGCCATCCCACCAGTTGTGTACCGATGGATCGCCGCCTACCTCCCAGCTCAGAGATTCTTCGACAAAGGGAATACCAACAACATCGCAGAAAGTCTTGGTCATTTTATGCGGATCCTCCAATAGATCGTCGCTGTCGAGCACGGGAGGTACGACCCCATCAAGTGCCGTCAGAAGGTCGAAGTTTTTTTTGCGCTGATCGAGTCGGTGCACGTAGTCAGGCACGTGTAGCATGCGTCCGTGTACTCCGACTGAATCAGGCGCCATCCGCAGAAAATCTGCAGGCGCAGCATCCCAATCATACGGTGGGCAGGTAAACCCCACCTGGTGAGGAAAAAGCTTGTTTCGCGGGTCGGACCAATGGGCAAGCGTGGTGTATGCGTCCATGTTTTATTGCTCTATTGCCTCGCGCATCCATTGTTGCAGCGCTTTTATTGAATGCTCTGAATTGACACCACCCCCAGGATCAATCACGAGAGGACCGGGCTTGTAACCTCGACTACCGAAACCTCGCTGCTGTGATTCCACCAGATGAATATCTTCTTCCACGGTGGTCTGGCGATCCTGTAGTGCCAGTTCGTGAATAACATCTGATGCAACTCCCCCAGCTGTATACCAACCACGTGTGACGACAACTTCATCCACAGACACATTCTGCCAGTGATAGGTATTAAGAACGTTGCCGGGGTAGACCTGAAAAGAAAACGTTGGCCACAGGTACCAGGATGAGTAATCACCCGCATGCGTATTGGCCGCAAGGTCTATGGGATAGGTCATCTTTTCAAGATTCTGGCATTCGGTGGTGTGGCGAAGACAGTAACCTTGCGGCTGAATATCATAGGTATCAGGCTTGATCACCCCTGTGGCAAAAGTCCGATGATTGATCCGGCAGTGATAACACTCCGAATAGTTCTCAACCGAGACCTTCCAGTTGCACTTTTCATTCACCAAAATCGTCTCGACAGGCTTCAGCTGATCGATATCTGGCACAAAGGTGCGCAGTTGCGCCTCTACTTGCGGGAACCAGGTTTCCATTGGCTCGGCTTCGTCATTCAGGTTGACGAAAACAAACCCACAGAATTCCTGCGTCCGCACCGAAGTCAAACAAATGCGTTCTCGTATCTCCGTCGGGATCACTTCGGTGTTGGGGCCACGCAGTAGATTTCCATCCAAGCCATATGACCAGGCATGGTACGGACAGACAATGGCCTTTTTGCAGTGACCCTGCCCCTCTACCAGTTGATGCGCCCGGTGCTGGCAGACATTGTAGAAGGTAAGCAGTACGTTATCGCTATTTCGGATACAGAAAAGCCGTTGGTCACCAATCTCAAAACTGAAGTAATCCCCGGGGTTTCGCGCCTGCGAGACATGACCCACATATTGCCAGGTTCGAATGAAAAGGCTCGCGCATTCTTGCTGATAGATCGCGTCGCTGGTGTAGTACGCAGGATCCAGGGTACGAACAACATCTCGCTGTTGAATTCGCGAGTTGTTCATAACCTTATTAACTCTCCTCCAGGTAGATACCCAGATCGTACCGACGTTGGTGAAAGCGCTCAATACTGGCAATGACTGATTCATCAAGATCTGCGATCACGAACGCCATCAATGATTCCAGCAAAGCCGAAAGTGCCACAGTTGAGATGAACAGCAATGGCGTATCAACCGATATTAGAAACCGATAATCAGCCCCTTCAAAAATCGGTGACGCAGGGCTATCTGATATCGCAATAATCGTGACACCTTGTGCGTGTGCTGCCTCAACTGCCTCTGCTACTTCCCGACGGTAAGGCTTGAAAGTCATGGCGAGCAGTACATCTTGCTTATCGGCATGAACCAGGCCATCCACCGGTACCGAACCTTCCTGGGGTATTGAGACAACATTATCAATTGCCATATTAGCGAGATAAGCAAAGTTGGTGGCCACAGCATTTACCAGGCCTACGCCCAGTACGTAAGCCCTACGTGCGTTCACAATCTCATCCGCTGCAGCCTTGAGATCGACAGACTTATTCATAGCGTAAAGTTTTTCAATATTGGCGATGGTCGCGGCGGCGCCCTCTGCATAAATACTGTCCGGTTGGCCCCCCGACCCCAGAGACTGAAGCCATTTAGCCTGGTCTCGATAATCGTACCCACCGCGGCGAATCTGTTCACGAAACGGTTTGCGAAAATTCTCGTACCCCTCAAAACCAATCCTGCGCGCCATTCGAACCAGCGAGTTGGGTTTTACCTTTGCCTTGACGGCAATCTCACGGATCGAGCTCACCCCGATCTCGTTAGGATTCTCAAGGACATAGGCCGCGGTTTTCTGCAGCTCTGGTGTCAGACCCGGCAGGGCCTGGGTCAGGTGCTGCAAGACATGTGCTGGCTGGGAAACTGCCTGGTCTGGTACACTTGTGTCTTTCATGACTTAAATTGTACACTTGTACCTTTATTTATGCGATACCTGCAAGGCGCTTAATTTGGGCTGATTAGTGCAGAGCCCAAATCACTGTCATTGCCTACTTTCTTTGACTATTACCCATGTACGAAAACCTATTTGAGCCAATAAGTCTCGGTCCAACCAAACTGAGAAATAGGATTTTTAACCCGCCACATGGGACAACACTGGGCGCCGGTGGTCTCGTCAGCGATGAGCTCATTGCCTATCACGAGGCTCGGGCAAGAGGGGGAACCGGGCTGATTATCCTGGAGGGTATGGCCTTCCACCCAAGCTTTGCTTTTGAATCGGCTTATCTCAATGCAGGGCGTGATGACATTATTCCCGGCATGGCAAGACTGTCTCGCGCCTGCAGTAGACATGGTACAGCTGTTTTTGGCCAGTTATTTCACGCGGGCCGGTCAGTTCGATACAGTCATGATGGATCCCGCCCATTAGTCTACTCGGCGTCCGATATCCCCGATGACCGCTATCGGGTGGTACCGATTCCCATGCCTAACGACATGGTCTGGGAAGTGATTGAAAGTTACGCTACGGCAGCGGCCCGTCTTGCTGAGGCCGGACTTGATGGCATCGAGATACTCGCCAGCCAGGGGTATCTGATTGGCCAGTTCCTGAATCCGCATATCAATCATCGTAAGGACGAATTTGGCGGAAGCCTCGAGAACCGTATGCGCTTTTTGTCCGAATCCATTGCTAAGACAAGACACGCCATCGGCACCGAAAAGACACTGGGTGCTCGAGTCACCCTGGATGAAAAAACCAACTCCGGGGTGGAGAAAGAAGAGACGATTGAAATTTGTCGGGCTCTAGAGAAATCTGGTCACCTGGATTATTTCAGCGTAATCTCAGGATCATCCGCCTCGCCTGATGGATGGATCCATGTTTTTCCGCCCATGGCTGTAGCGCCCGCTTTTGTCGCCAATGACGCCGCACAGCTTAAGTCGATTGTTGCTAAACCAGTGCTCGTCGCCGGGCGCATCAATCAGGCCCAGACGGCGTCACAAATATTGAGCGAAGGAAAAGCAGACATGATCGGCATGGTAAGAGCCTTGATTGCTGATCCAGACTTTCCCAATAAGGTAGCAGAGAATAGAAGCGAAGATATCCGGGCTTGCATAGGCTGCAACCAGGCCTGCGTTGGCCATCGGCTAACCCATCATGCCATTTCCTGTATCCAGAACCCCGTCACTGGTCGGGAACTCGCCCTTAAACCCCAACCCATTCAATCCAAGCGACTAGTGTGGGTTGTTGGTGGCGGGCCAGGCGGCATGAAAGCGGCTGTAACCGCCGCCGGCCAGGGGCATAAAGTGGTCCTTTATGAAAAGCAATCCAAACTCGGGGGGCAAGTCAATTTGGCCGAAAAGCTGCCTGGTCGATCCGAGTTTGGCGGTGTCACTACCAACTTGATGAACGAACTTGATCGAAGTTCTGTCGAGATCTGCCTGGCATCTTCGGCAGATCCGGATGCATTACACGCCATAGGGCCGGATGTGGTCATCATCAGCACAGGCGCTGTCCCTCGTCTACCCGAGGCTGAAGTCACCGACATGCAACTTCTCAGCGCTTGGTCTGTTATTGCAGGTGAGAGCCCCGCTGGCCAAAATGTGGTGATTGCTGACTGGAGTTCTGATTGGTCAGGACTGGGTGTTGCTCATATGCTTGCACTAAGTGGCCACAAGGTCAGATTACTTTCAGGGGCAAGCACCTGTGGAGAATCGATTCCGGCCATTGTGCGAGATCAATGGGTCGGTGAACTCCATAGTCTTAATGTCGAGATAACTTGCTACGCGCGTTTTTTTGGAGCGCAAGCCCGGACTGCTTTTTTTCAACACACCATTAATGGCGAAGCGATTATTTGTGAAGATATCGACGCAATTGTCAGCTGTTACCCGCCCCAATCAAACAATGATTGCGACTGGATGAGTGACTTAATAACTCCTGATAATCCATCCTTTCAAATCAAAAAAATCGGCGATGCGTTAGCCCCGCGAACCGTTGAAGAGGCAGTCCTTGAGGGTGTTAAAGCGGCGTGGTCGATCAGGTAATTCCTTTCTTGCGACACCATCTATTATCACTAAGATACAGCACTAAAGACGAATTCCTTTGATCAGGGGTGAGCTTTGAATAAAACACAATGGCTTGATGAAGCACTGTGGCAGCGCCTGAATGCGCCCACGTCAGAAGGATCAACGCTACCCAATGCCGCCTATATCGATCCCGAATTTTTTCAAGAAGAACGCAAGTGGGTGTTCAAGAAAAACTGGGTGTTTGCCGAATTCGCTCATAAGCTTGCCGAAACTGGGACTGTCCACCCTGTGCAGGTGGCGGGACAGTCGCTGCTTCTGACCAAAGACACCGACGGCGTCATCCGGGCATTTCATAATGTCTGCATTCATCGCGGCGCAGCGCTGATCAAAGAATCAAAAACCAACTGCCGTAACATCATCTGCCCCAATCATTCATGGAGTTACAGCCTCAAGGGTAAATTGCTGGCCCGGCCCCATTTTTTCGGCGGTGATCAGCATGATACACAACCGACTGATTGCGTTTCATTCAATCTTGTCGAAGTACATTGTGATACCTGGCACGACTGGATCTTTGTTAATCTGGATGGCCAGGCCGGGGCGTTTTCATCGCACATCGCACCGATTGTAGAAAAATTGGAAGGGTACGACCTTGAATCTTTGCATCTTGGTGGATCACTGAGCTTTGACATCCAGGCCAACTGGAAACTCGCAATCGAAAACTTTATTGAGCCGTACCATGTGTTTTCCTGCCATCCATGGCTGCATTCGTTTGTGACGATGGCCGAACGGGATCCCCCCACATTTGAAGACCATATCCTCTCATGTGGTTATACGTTCAAGGAAACCGATCCGACCCGGGGCGAGGGTCTTCCTTACTTTCCAAACCTACCTGATCACAAGAAAAATCGGGGCGAGTGGTACGTGTTATTCCCCAATTTTGCGTTTGAGATCTTCCCCGACCAGCTGGTTGTTTTTGTCCCAACGCCAATAGATGCCGGAGTCAGCAAGGAGACCATCAGTCTTTACTTTGTGGGTGATGGCGCTCACAGTGAGCAGTACCATCATGCTCGCAATGCCGTCATCAAGAACTGGCATGACTTGAATCTTGAAGACATTGGTATTCTCGAAAGAATGCAGGAAGGACGGCTTTCCGATGGATTCGACGGAGGCGTTCTTTCTCCTTACTGGGATCCTGTTCAGCAGCATTTCGCCCGTTTGATCTATCAGGCAATGGTACCAAGGAGTTCGATGGGTGGTTAATCGTACGTTCATGGCCTGGCTGAATTTCCGACAAACCTGAACAGGTGCCTGTTAGATGCGAATAACTAAAATTGAGGTCTGGGATTTTAAGGCCCCATTTCGGGACGGACCCTACAACATGTCGCATGTCTCGCAAGACGCGATATATGGACAGATTCTGTGTTTGCATACTGAACAGGGAATATCGGGCCTTGGAGAAATTGTTCCTGCCCCTTCTCTTGCAGTTGACGAACGTCTCGCGCGCTATGCAGACGAATCAACATTCCTCCCCGCCTTACTTTGCCAGTCAGAAGAGGCTCTCGCTGAATTTATTCAGCAAATCCAGAAAAAAGATAAATCATGGCGTGGGATTGCCTTTGGGCTTGAGACGGCTTACCTGGATCTGCTTGCGCGCAAACATAATGTTCCATTTGCCGATATGTTGGGAGGCGCACTTAACAACGGTATAGAAGATTATTTTTCCATATCCGAAAGTCACAAGGACAGCATCCGCAAACGCATCTCAGCAGCAGGACCGCAAAGAAAGGTGATTCAACTGAAAGTTGGCGTTCACCCACTCGCGCATGAACTAGGGCTGATACAGGCAGCACTGGATCTAATGAATCACTCTCAAACTTTGTTGGTAGACGCGAACGGGGGATGGTCTTTCGAGCAGGCGAGCCAGGCTATCAACGCTATCGAAGATCCTCGCCTCATCTGGGAGGAGCCCTGTAGCCTTTATGAACAGAATCGCAAACTGACGCAGGAACTGGGTGCAACAATTCTACTGGATGGCCAAACCAGTACTGACTTCGATGTGGCTAAGCAGGCCGTGAATGATGGTATCGCCGCTGGTATATGTATCAAGCCGGCACTTATTGGAGGACTCAGTGTTGCTCGTGAGATTCGTGACCTTTGTGTTAAGGCCGATATGAAAATACGTATCGACGGGCCCTGGTGTGGTGACATTGCCTGCGCGGCAATACTCAATCTCGCCTTAGGAACAAAACCTGATTTATTGATTGCAGGATGTGATCTGAGGGAGCCACTCATGATTGACCCAGATCTTAAAGGGCTAACCAATCCGCACCCTTCACAGATCGCACCCGCATCATCTTCTGGATTCCACATTGACTGGGTTCGAGGACAACTCGGCTCAGCAACAGATACCTACGTTTGATCGACAATCGATTAAGGCCCTTAACCAAAAAGCCGTTGCTCCAAAGACTTCAGATGATTCAAATGACACATACTGTGATAATTGTGCCGAGATGCACAGAAAATTAGTCCGTTGCCATTAGTAGACTGTCACATAATCAAACTGGACTTCTTATGACTGACTCAATTGTTGCGATCGGTTTTCCTGTTACCAACTGGACGCCACCGCCGTTTCCTCACAGGGAATCCCTAGAGGGGTCTTACTGCCGGCTAGAGGCGCTCGATGCAAAAAAGCATGGTCCTGAATTGTTCAAAGCCTTTGAGCAAGATGTTGAAAATCTGGATTGGGTCTATCTGCCGTACGGCCCTTTTGATTCACCAGAAACATTGCAGGGGTGGCTCCAAGAAGCTGCAGCGAAATCCGATCCGATGTTCTATACCGTCATTAACCCTCAAGGCAACGCCATAGGAATTGCCAGTTACCTTCGTATCACCCCGGACAGTGGCTCGATCGAAGTCGGCCATATTCATTTTTCTCCGTGTCTACAAAAGACACCGGCTGCAACAGAAGCGATGTACCTGATGATGCAATATGCTTTTGAGCTGGGGTACCGGCGTTATGAATGGAAGTGTGATGCCCTAAACAAACGGTCGCGTCGTGCTGCATTGCGCTTAGGGTTGTCTTTTGAGGGGATTTTCCGCCAGGCAACGGTATATAAAGGGCGCAACCGTGATACTGCATGGTATGGCGCTATTGATCGGGAATGGCCACAACTTAAAGCGGCGTTTGAGACCTGGCTTGACCCGGTCAATTTCGATGATAATGACATGCAAAGGAAATCACTGTCTGAACTGGCCACCCCTATTCTGGTATCTACTCACCCGTGAGCTTGAAGCTTCATACACAAGAATGGTTGCGCATCAGCGATGGTTATGATGCCGTAGCAAGCCGATCACGCTCTATCCACAGTGACTGTTATCTTGAGCCGAAATTCTTGCAGATCGAGCAAGAACAGGTATTCGCAAAAACCTGGCAGTTTCTTTGCCATGAAGAACAACTGCGTGACCCTGGCAGTTATGCCACTGCTGATATCCAGGGACAAAGCATCGTCGCCATGCGTGATACTCAAGGTGAACTACGTGCCTTTTATAACGTGTGCAAACACCGTGGTCATGAACTACTGAGTGGTGCCGGCAAGGTGAAGACCATAACTTGTCCCTACCATGCATGGGTCTACAACCTTGACGGCAGCCTGCGGCGAGCCCGACGCAGCGAATTGATTGAGGATTTTTGCGAGGCCGACATTCACCTGGATGCCATCCGTGTGGAGACTTTCTGTCACCTGGTGTTTGTGAACCTCGACAACGATTCGGTGGCGCTGGCCGATGCCTCTGGCAACCTCGCTAAGGAGATTCTGTCTTATGCGCCGGACCTGGCAGACCTGACCTTTGCCCATCGCTTGACTTACCGCATCCAAGCCAACTAGAAATCGGTAGTCGACAATTTTCTGGAATGCTATCACTGCCCGGTTGCCCACAAGGACTTCGTCTCGCTGGTCGAGATGGATACCTATAAAGTCACAACACACGGCATTTACTCAAGTCACATGGCGCAGTCCGGGCGTACCGACAACCAGGCCTATAACATCTCGGATGCCAGTGTCACCGACCATGCCGTGTGGTACTTGTGGCCCAATGCCGCGCTGATGCGATACCCCGGCCGAGGTAACTTTATGGTCTGGCGCTTCATTCCAGTCGAGCCCCAGGAAACTTACGAAGAATTCGATTTTTTCTTTGAACCCGCTCAGCCCGAACCTGCTGAACTCGAGGCCATTGCCTTCATTGATGATGTGCTGCAACCTGAAGACATCGGCCTGGTGGAGAGCGTGCAGCGCGGAATGCGCACCCCAGGCTTTACCCAGGGACGCTATCTGGTTGACCCTGATGGCTCGGGCATGAGTGAGCACGGGGTGCATCACTTCCATGGCCTGATTCTAGATGCGTACCAGCGGGCATGCAGCCTATGAACGCAAAGTCACCTGCTTCGCTGAGTGGGCGGGTTGCCCTGGTGACCGGTGGGATTGGGGGAATCGGCACCGCCATCTGTGAGCGCCTGTCAGCTGAGGGTGCAACCGTCTATGCCGCAGAAATTAGCGGCGATTCTGGTTCAGTGCCCGTGCAGGTACTGCATGCTAAGTGTGACGTCAGCTCAGAAGCAAGCGTCACCAGCATGATGCAAAGGATCAAGACCGAACAGGGCCGGCTCGATATTCTGGTGAACACGGCAGGCATTGAGATCGAAAAAACAGTTGAAGAGACTTCGCTCGCAGAGTGGAACAGAATATTCGCCATTAACGTTACTGGAACATTTTTGACCTGCAAGCATGGTCTTGCGCTAATGCGCGAGGCGGGTGGAGGCTCAATCATCAACTTTGGCTCTTACGACGGCTTTATCGCAGACCCGGGGCTGGATGCCTACTGCGCAACCAAGGGAGCCATCCATGCCCTGACCCGGGCGCTGGCCTGTGATCACGGTCCCGATAACATCCGGATAAATGCCATCTGTCCCGGGTATATCGATACCCCGATGCTGCAAAGTTTCTTTGGTTCCAGCAGTGATATCGACAGCCTGAAAAATGAAGTCCGCCGGGTACACCCGATTGGCCGCTACGGCACGCCGGAGGATGTGGCTAACCTGGTGAACTGGCTGGCTGGGGACGAGGCACGCTACGCGCCGGGCCAGTTATGGGTGCTCGATGGCGGACTGACAACTCAAGCTCAACAAATGCGTCTTTAATTACCCATGAGCGGACAACTTAAAAACAAAACTGCACTCATCACCGGTGGTAGCCGTGGAATCGGACGATCCATCGTCGAATGCTTTGCCCGTGAAGGGGCGCAGGTGCTGACCTGTAGCCGAAGCGAACCAAAAGATCCATTACCTCAAGGCATTTCGTCACTTACGGCTGATGTCAGTCGCAGCGACGACGTAAAAAAACTGGCGAGCGAGGCCGTTAGTCGCCTCGGCAAAGTTGATATTCTTGTGAATAACGCAGGCGTGCAGGTAGAGAAAACTGTCGTTGACAGTACCGATGAGGATTTTGAAGGACTGATGGGTGTAAATACCTGGGGCGTTTTTGCACTCTGCCGGGAATTTATTCCACTGATGGCCGGTAACGGCGGCGGGACCATTATTAACATCGGCTCTATCAGTGCCGATCATGCCGACCCATCGATGGCGCTATACAACGCCTCCAAGGCTTTTGTTCACAGCTTGACCCGCTCAATCGCGGTCGATCATGGTCACCAGGGCATACGCTGCAACGCCATTTGCCCTGGCTGGATCATGACCGAGATGGCCGACGCTGCCTTTGATCTTGCAGATGACCCGGATGCGGCCAAGGCTGATGCCCTGGCTCGCCACGCGGCCGGGCGTTTTGGCCAACCACAAGACATTGCTCAAGCCGCCCTGTGGCTCGCCTCCGATGGCGCAAGCTTCATAACCGGTCAGACACTGACCATCGACGGCGGCCTGGTCGCGGCATCCCCGCTGCGTCCGGGGCTTTTCTAGCAGGCAAACAACCCCCCTGTCGCGCCCTTCCCTCACAGGCGGTGTATAAGCCGGCGCTCAGCCTTGATGAAGTCAGTTAATCGGCCAGCCCTTTAGCCGTCTGATGGACCCCATCGGTTAACTGCTGCCTGAGCGACGCTTTTGCCCCACTCCTGCAGAAAATGCCCGCCGTCTTGTACCTCAAACGGGTCAGGGCAGCCACGGATGGTTTTTTGCAAACCCTTCATTGCCCGTGGTGGGATAACCGGATCGGTCATACCGATCGCCATAAAGGTTTTACCGGTCCATTGCTGCGATAACCAATCACGGGCATCACGTGATAGCGCAGCGCCAGGTGCATCCGGATGATCAGGCACCAACTCCGGAAAGGCCCGGGCCCCTGCTTTGTAGGTGGCATCGGGGAAAGGGGCATCGTAGGCTGCTTTTTCGGCATCACTAAGATGCGGGCAGGCCCGACCCAGCAATCGGCCTGCCGACATATCAGGATTGTCCCGACACCATTGGCGCCAGGCGAGAAAACCATCTCCCAAGGGCTTGTCCCCCGTGCCCAGCACAGTATTCATCAACAGCAATCGCGAGAAGCGCAATGGGGGCTCCATCGGCAACGTCAAGCCCAGTATGCCGCCCCAATCCTGGCCAACCAGCGTCAGGTTTGTTAGCTCCAGTCGTGCGAGGAAGGCCAATAGCATATTGCGGTGAAAATCAAAGGTATACACCGCCTGATCTGTGGGCTTGTCTGAACGGCCAAAACCAAACAGGTCCGGAACGATGACCCGGGCACCTGATTCAAGAAAAACCGGGATCATCCGGCGAAACAGAAATCCCCAGGTGGGCTGACCATGCACGCACAAAAATGTCTGACTGGCATCACTAGGGCCCAGATCAAGATAATAGCAGCGCAACCCTTCATAACCGGCGAGGTCATCAAGATAGTTGGGCGGGTAGGAAAAATCCGGCATTTGTGCGAAACGCTCTTGCGGTGTTCTTAAGGTGTCTTTCACTGGAGTTTTCCTCAATTACGTATCAGGCCATTGGTGACACCTCACTGTCTTTGACCATGCACCTATTACGCCTGGTTAAGGCTTGTGTCGGAGTACTTGGCATTACAATATAACCTGTTACTTCAAGGAACCCTTTATGTCCAAACACAATGCCCTGACGACTTTCGGCCGGACCGGCAATCCCATGTTCCGAGGCGAGGCGTTCAAACCAGACGCCACCTTTGCCGACTCAGGAACCGCCGGACGGATGACGCTCGCGGGAACTGTCAACAAAACGGGTATTCTGCTGGTGCTCTGCCTCATCACTGCTTCTTTTACCTGGAATATTTTTTTTCGCAGTGGAGATCCCGCCGCAGTCACCGGTCTGCTGTGGATCGGGCTGATCGGCGGTCTGGTGCTGGCTTTGATTACGATCTTCAAGCGCCAGTGGGCAGGGATCACGGCGCCGCTGTATGCATTGGCAGAAGGCCTCGCTCTAGGTGGGATTTCGGCAATGTTCGAAGCGCAGTATCCCGGCATCGTGATACAGGCGATGGGCCTGACCTTTGGCACGCTGGGAATATTGCTGCTTGCCTACAAGAGTGGGTTGATCAAACCGACCGAAAACTTCCGGCTGATGATCGTTGCCGCCACCGGCGGAATCGCCGTTTTATACCTGGTCAGTTTTGTTATGGGTTTTTTCGGGTCCAGTATCGGCTTCATTCACAGCAACGGTCTATTTGGTATCGGCTTCAGTCTTTTTGTGGTGGCCATCGCTGCGCTTAGTCTGGTGCTGGATTTTGACTTCATAGAGGAAGCCGCCGAGCGCGGTGCGCCCAAGTACCTCGAGTGGTATGGCGCCTTCAGTTTGATGGTGACACTGATCTGGTTGTATCTCGAGATACTTCGGCTGTTGGCCAAGCTGCGTAGCCGTAACTGATGGGCTGGAACGAGATCATATTTGGCGGCCTGATTGTTATCGGCCTTGGTGCGTTTTTTTTCTTCGGACGTTTTCGTGCCGGCAAAGCACAGCGCGACCGTAAAAACAAAATCCGCTGGCGAAAATCCTAGTAATATTAGGATGACAATATCCGCCGACGCACTTGCGGATGAAGTTTTCTCTATGGGTTTACAGACGACTAAAAAACGCCGTATCACATCCATTGGGACAATGCCTTCCATGCCAGGTTCATCGCCCCCCATCCACTCATGCCCAGTGCGTTCATGTGTCACGCCTAGCGTTATTTTTGGATTATCCGGCAGGCTTTGCCATAACACCCCTTCCGAACCCTATATATTGATCAACTCCTGAGCCATCTCGACGATAGCTTTACTGTAAGAGTCGTCTGAGGCACTTTCGTTTTCCAGCACACTAAAAAATACAACGACCGTTGCATTATCAGGATCCACCATCAGCAGCTGTCCTCCCCAGCCACTGTGCCCGATCCATTGTCCGTTGGTCTTAAGCTGGTTGCCGTAATGTATGTAATCGTCGGGCGCAGCAAAAGTCGGGCCGATACATAGTCTCGTCGCCTCCATCAACTGATAACTGCCTACGATCTCATTTGCGATTCCTCGCCCTTTTCTAGCAAAGATCAGGCCATAACGGGCAAGATCCCGGGCTGTCATGCACGCACCTCCGTTGGTATTGGGGATGCCATCACGGTCTGTAGACATATGAAAAGTATGCTCCAACCCCGCAGCTTCGACTATTTCGAGCAACAGGGTTTGTAATGATTTCTTACTGACTCGCTCTACAATCCAGGCCAGCACATCTGTATTGGCCGATTTGTAATTGACCAAACCGGACGAGTTAGCGAGACCAGCACTTTTAATAGTGCAAAGAAAATCCCGGTTGCAGATATCTGCCTCACCGGGCGCTGGCAGACGCCAGCCCATAGCTGCATTATGCGTAAGCGCCATGGTAGAGCTGTCTGCGTAGTCCTCTGAATATTAATTAAGCATGTTCATGTCCAGTACATCCTGGATTCGTGCGCCGGCATAGCCCGAACCAATCTCAGGCAAGTAATTTGCAACGGTCTTCTCTACGTCAATCAGGCCTTGATCTACACAGGCGCCCATCATCAGATGCGTGAAGGTCTTAGTAATCGACATAATCGAGTACGGCTGATCAGCAGAAAAATCACTTGCATAGCGCTCATACAAAAGTTCATTGCCTCGGACAACGACAAGAGCAGAAAACGCCGGATGACTTGTGAGATCCCTGACTGAGGTCAGCTTCGCAATCGCTGATTCAGGCGCACTTTTCAACGTCAAGACCCGGGATGAGCGGAAACTACAGGCATAACGGACTATCTGATGCAGATGGTGGAATCCATAGCGCCGGTAAGGCGGCGTATTCCAATGCTCAAGATAATCATTGATCAGCGATAAATCTTGATTTGCTTCGTATTCGTTCAATGCTGTGCACTTTTGTCGAGATTAAGTGAAAAACCTTGGGTCGCCATGTATCTCCGTGGTTGAAAAGCGAGTACCTGCTTTCCTGTTACAAAAATTGACGATACCAGCAAATCCAGCCTCATCACTAGAGCTGCTTCTCAACCCAGGCAAAAGGATCAACGAGCCGTCCTTCTCCCGCTAAATACCGCTCGATAATCTGGTGCATTTTCTGGTTTCCAAAAGAGTCGAAGTGGCCACCATGCACAACACTGATGGGTAACTCTCTTAGCCTTTCCAGGCTTTCCCGGTAATCTTGTCTGTTTGAGTGATAAACGGTATCAAAAAGGTCCCCGTCATATATGGTATCCCCACTGAAAAACAGGCCACTCTCTTTTTCGTAAAGTGCAATCGAATCTGGCGAATGGCCAGGAAGATGAAACACCTGGAAAACCCGATTGCCAAGATCAACAATATCTCCTTCATCCAGGTAACCTGTCAACGGTGCGGGCTCAATCATGTACGATTCAAAAGTAAAATCTGTGCGAGGCAAAGCATTGAAGGTTTCTGCCCGTACAAACGCTGCTCCCCCGGTTTGGCTAAAAGATGGCATAGGATCATGATAGACATCGCTACAGGCCCGGTGCCCCAACCGATGCTCAAATTCATGGGCACCACCCATATGATCAAAATGGCAATGGGTCATCACCGCGGTCACCGGTAATTCTGACAATTCCAAAAGCATCGGAGTAAGGGGGGACAAGCCCATTCCTGAATCGATTATCAGGTTTCTATCCCTGCCCTGGATAAACCAGATATTGCATCGCAACCAGTTTGCGATGTGTTTTTCCCGAAGAAGCGAAACGCCATCAGATACATGGCGGATCTCAAACCAATCTTTCGCCGCTACTGGCACCACGATCTCAAAGCCTTATTTCTTCTTTTCATCAATCAACCAACAATTCTCGGGTTTCTGTGCCAAGTCAAAGAAACTGCCCATTTCGAATGGGCGATTTCCCACTTGTTTGCCAGACTACAACAATGGTATCTCACCACAGCACTTACAGGTCCAAAAGCGACACGGGGTCTTCTATCCTGACTATGATATAGCTATAACTCCCCGGGGGAATAACAAACGATTCACAATGACTCATTCTGAGAACAAGAGTTTCAGCATCAAGGTGCTTTCGACCGGGGACGTCTTCGAGGTACCGGCGAATCGGACGATGCTGCACGTTCTATATGAGAACGGCTATGAAGTGCCGCTGGACTGCTCCAATGGCCGCTGCGGCACCTGTAAAACACGATATGTCTCGGGCGAGATCGATCATCGCGACACTACTCTAACCGAGGCAGAAAGGTCCGGGTACCTCACCGTATGTGTTTCTCGAGCGTTATCCGGCCAGGTCGTGCTCGATCTGCCGGCAGCTAAATCAGCACAGCCAGTGGCGCGTCCCGTTGCGATTGTTGAAGCCCCGGTCTGTGTCGCCTGTCTGAACTGTGTGCGTTTTTGTACCTTTGGCGCAGCATACATTGACGATTCACTGATCGGTGTAGGCGGTATCGTAGGCGCTGCCAGTATTGACAAAGATCTGTGTACTGGCTGTGGACTTTGTGCCGCCGCCTGCCCTACTGGCGCTATTGAGATGAATATCAACACCCATGACCAGGTCATCGACACAATTCAGATGCTCAACACTGATGCACTGCACACTGGTGAGCAATTCGGGATAAAGGCAGCCCCTTTTAGTCCACTAGCGAAAGTTATGCTCTTCGCGTGTTCACAGTGTCGTGCTACGGCACACCAGGTCAGTGATCAGCAAAACCTCTCGCCAGAACGTTTGGCAAATACTCAGGTTGTCGATGTGCCCTGTTCCGGTCGCATCGATACTCTGCAGTTAATGCATGCCTTCGAAAGCGGCGCCAACGGCGTAATGGTAGCGGGATGTCAACCGGGAGATTGCTACTTTAATACCGGCAATCTACATGCAGCACAACGCGTTAACCGAATCGCCGACTGGCTTTCAGACTGCGGCTTGCACCGTGACCAGGTCAAGATGGTAAACCTGTCGCCCGGTGACGGTCAGAACCTTGCCGACGGACTCAAAGAGCTTGCTCTTAAAATCAGTGCAATCGACCCAGGTCCAGCTCAAGAACAACGGACGGCAGATCAACCCGAAGCAGTTCATGCGTGATCGAACATCTGGTAAATTGATCAATCACAGACAATCTGGCCCACACCTTGGAACAATTCCTAGAGATTAACTATGATCGTTGCTGAACAGAAACCGTTGAAAGATATACAACGCATGTTGAAGGGTAAGAAGAAAGTTCTTACCGTGGGTTGCGGTACCTGCGTTTCCGTTTGTTTTGCCGGAGGCAAGAAAGAATCCAGTGCAATGGCTGCAACATTACGTACAGCGGCTGCCCTGGAAGGCCAGGAACTTGAAGTCGAAGAAGTCACCGTCCAACGCCAATGCGTACAGGAATTCGTGGCGCCACTTGAGAAAGACATTGGCGAGTACGACGCAGTGCTGTCCATGGCCTGTGGTGTCGGCGTTCAGACCCTGGCCGAAAAATATATGGATACACCCATACTTCCGGGTCTCGACACCAACTTCATGGGCCAACCTACCGAGCCCGGTATCTGGGAAGAACGCTGCGTGGGCTGTGGTAACTGCGTGCTGGAATACACCGGTGGCCTTTGCCCTATCACCCGCTGCCCCAAGCAACTGCAGAACGGACCCTGCGGCGGCTCAGAAGGTGGCATGTGCGAGGTGGACACAAGCATCCCGTGCATCTGGTCAAAGATCTGGGACATCCTCGACCGCCAGGGCATTGCAGATACTCTGATGGAGATTCAACCGCCTAAAGACTGGTCTACCAGTCACGGTGGCAGCATGCGCCGGGTTGTGGTGAGTGATGACCTTCGCCAGCACGCCGCCCGTGAAGCGGGAGAGCGCGCCGCTACTGTCAAAGTACCAGCGCCCCAATCGCCGATGAAAACCCAGGCCTCGACCAACACCGTCGATGTTGTCCCCAAGCTGGATGAAACCTGGCAACGCGTCTGCAGTATTTCGGAACTGCCTGCGGGCACGCTGAAACGTGTTGAGACCTCAGGCATCGCACTGATCGTTACCAACCTGGGAGACTGCATCCGCGCATTCCCACCCACTTGCCCTCACCTCGCTGAACCGCTGGTGGATTCGGGCCTTCTGAAAGATGGTGTGCTGACCTGCACTAAGCATCTTTGGCAGTGGGACCTGCGCACAGGCCAAATGCGTGGCGCGGCAGAGCAACCGGTTCAAATGTATGACGCCGTACTGAACGATCAGGATGTGATGGTCAGGGTCGAGCAGGAAATCACCTACGACTATGATGATGAGGATGATCTAGGCGATGATGATTTCTTTGGTGCCGACTAAGAAGCAAGGACATGCCAACAAACAACGCAATAGAGCCCGTTGACACCCTAAAATCCGGCAGCAACCTTGAGAAAGTACTTGCCGGAGGGTATTTTGCCGTCACCGGCGAACTCGGTCCACCCAAACACCTGGACACCACGGTAATCGACCGCAAGATCGAGTTGTTAAAAGGTGTGGTTGATGCCGCCAACGTCACTGACAACCAGACCGGCATCGTGCGTTTGAGCAGCATCGCGGCTGGTATCTATATGGCTCAGCACGGCCTTGAGCCGGTGATCCAAATTACATGCCGCGATCGCAACCGACTGGCCATCCAGAGCGACCTTCTGGGCGCCTACATACATGGCATCCGCAACGTCTTGTGCCTCTCTGGCGATCATCAGTCTTTCGGCAATCACCCGGGTGCGAAAAACGTTCAGGATATCGACTCCATGCAACTGATTCAGATGATCCAGCAGATGCGTGACAAGCACCAGTTTCAATGCGGCGATGAGATCAAAGGCGGCGGACCAAAAGTGTTCATCGGCGGGGCCGGCAGTCCCTTCTCCGAGCCGATCTCTTTTCGACCTTTACGCATCGCCAAAAAAATGGCAGCAGGAGTTGATTTCATACAGACCCAGATGATTTTTGATATGACGATTTTCCGTCAGTTCATGAAGAAACTTGTCGATCTGGGCGTCACTGAAAAAGTGCACATACTCGCTGGAGTAGGACCATTGAAAGGCAGCCCTATGGCCCGGTTCCTAAACGAGAAAATCCCTGGTATCGTGATACCCGAAGAACTGCTACAGCGCATGGATAGCGCCGTCAGCGGTATCAGTGAATCTGACAAAGATGCACGCCGTGATGCCTGGCGAGCTGAAGGCCAGAAAATCTGCGTCGAACAAATCGAGGAATTGCGAGAGATAGAAGGCGTTTCCGGTGTGCACATCATGGCGATCGAATGGGAAGCCGCCATCAAACCGATAGCTGAGCGCGCTGGCTTGCTGCCCCGGCCAGATTTATCCTGTTGAGTCATTTACGACCCCAGATACACGCTTTTAGTATGTAGGTTACCGACCGCGGGTCATTGCCATGAGGCTGGGCCAGGTCCATTCGCACACTGGGCTCAGCTGGACATGATCGCCTGTGATTCAAATGACCAGATCTCGACCCCAGCGAGGTTATGGTAGTGTTTTGCGTCACTGTCCATTATGCCAATCACACCTTCAACTGAGAAAAGTGACTATAAGGACCGCTCCCCTTTTTCTCTACGATGATGTCGAATCGCTGCTGCTTCATAACAGCCCTTTGTATGGCTCAGGCCTGCGCGCTCCTTGGAGGGTGGGTGCGGCGTATGATCGGGGATAGCACCTGGTCGGACACGTGAAAATCCCACACGGCTACGGTGCCACTGTCAGCAAACGCCGCGACCAGTTTTGGGATGTCGGCAAGGTCGGTGACTTTCTTTCCATCGACCCCAAACCCGCGAGCGATCGCTGCGAGATCACTGTGCCCAAACACTGCGCCATCGAGAGGAAAACCTTGTGAGCGCAATTTATGCACCTCCGAGCCATAGCCGCCATCGTTCATCACGACGATCAGGATATTCATCCCGTGACGTTTCATGGTTTCCAATTCCTGTACATGCATGAGTAGACTGCCATCCCCGTCGAACAGAACAACGGTCTGCTGTGGACGCGCAGCCGCTACCCCCATGGCGAAAGAGGTTCCGTTGCCGATGGCGCCGAACTCGCGGATGGTCAGAAACCTGTCCTGGGGACGAGAGGGCATATGCGCAAAAAAATGCGCGCAATGGCCCGATGAGTTCACCATTTCCCAGTCATTGGGTAAGGCGGCTTCCAATGCCTCGACCACCTCGCGCGGGTCTAAAAGTCCGGGTTCGATCTCATAGGGAAAATTGTCGGCTCTGGTGTTGCAGATGCGATCGGCTATTGCATCGCTACGCCAGGTTTGCGCTCGAACTGGCAACGCAGCCGTTAACGCCGCTGCCGCCAACTGCGCATCGGCACGCAAGTGATAACCGGCGGTTTCTTGCCCCTGGTTGACTGCGACAGGCTCTAGATCGACATGTAGTGTTTCAGCCTTAGGCCAGAGCTGCCCGCCACCGCCCGCATGCAAGGCTAGTGAGCAGCCAACAGCAACAATCAAATCGGCATCGGCCAGGTATTTAAGCCCGACCTCGGTTGTAAAACTTCCCGAGATGCCGATGCAAAAGGGATCATCGTGAAACAACCCCCTAGCAGGCAGCGTTGTCGCCAGCAACCCGCCAGTTTTAGTGGCCAACTCACGGCAGGCGCCTCCCGCATCGGCTTCGACCGCCCCCATACCGGCAAGAATCACCACCCGTTCGGCTGCGCCGATCAGTCGCGCTGCCTTGGCCAGGTCATCGGGATGCGGGGGGAGCGGAGCGTGTCGTGGTAATAGCTCATCAGAAGGACTGGGTAAATTCGCAGGCCCATCCCAGTTTCGGTTCTGCAAATCAAACGGAACCCCAATCACTACG
This sequence comes from Gammaproteobacteria bacterium, assembly GCA_963580215.1. Lineage (GTDB taxonomy): Bacteria > Pseudomonadota > Gammaproteobacteria > Arenicellales > UBA868 > UBA868. The sequence goes on along the minus strand of CAUZJT010000001.1, from coordinate 2,474 downwards.
GGGCGCCGTTCGCGCCGCGCCTGCACGAATGCATCACGCACTGCAACAGGCATCAGCTCCGGCAGGTGCAGGCTGTGATAGGCGGCACCGGTCACGGTAACAAGCGGCGCCTGGTCAATACCCTGATTGTACCAACCACTTTTCAGTGGAGCCTCGCCGGCGAATACCACAACCGGCAGGTGAGCACGCGCGGCTGCGGGGAGTGCAGTCATCAATTGCGTCACACCGGGCCCGCAAGTGACAGTCGCTATTCCTACCTCCCCGGTTTTACGCGCATAAGCCATTGCCGCGGCTACCGCACAATGCTCATGCCTGACATAAATCATCCGGCAACCTTGCTCACACAGCCGCGCAGCCCAGTTCATATTAGCGTCGCCCAGCAACGCAAAACAGGTGCTTACGCCCTCGCGTATGAAGGCACTGGCGAGGACGTCATAGACATGTGTTTTGGATTCATTATTCATCATTGCAATTTCTGAGGGCTTATATCGGCTCCCTTAACACCAGAAATGCACGGGGCAGGGTGCGCCCCGCAAAGTCATGCACCCAGCGGAGCTTTCCCTGACCCTATCGGGTTGTTGTACATCTAGCTTATCTGTCATACACGCAGACTAAGCAGGTCTACAGATCCGCTATACGCATTCAAGGGCGGAGAATTGGTGAGAGATCGGGAAAATAAGAGCCCCGCCAGAAGCGGGGCTCTTATGTTGCGTTACCCTCAGCGTGTTATGGAAGCACCCATTCACCCGTCCATGTGCTTTTCGAGCTGTTACCATCTTTAGTGATAGGTCCACCGGGCATACATGCTCCACCACCTGTGACACCAGCATATTTACCGGTTCCACCATGCATGGTCCAAGCGCAGTCACTAAAATCAGGTTTCGTTGCACCAATTGTTGCTACAGAAAGATCTCCATCAATGTCAGTGACCGTACAAACTGATCTATAAGCTATAGGCGCCCCTTCTGCTGACAACAGCATAGTCGCATTGCAATCGGCTAATTTCTCAGAAGGAAAGTTTGATTCGGTTGTAGTCTCAATCCAAAACCCCTGAGTCGTCTGCTGTATCAACGTGGAGCCATCCGCTAGCGGGGTCGCTGTTGAAGAGGTTGTGGTATTAAGGCCATACCCAGCAGATGGAACTACTGATCCCGCTGCTGCGAAGTTACTTATTGCAATAAATTAGTTGCAGCGAAAATCAACGTTTTCAAAGATGTCATAGCATCCTCCTTATTTTTTTAGTGTATTGCAACAGTACTCGGGAAAAAATTCGATGTCAATTTTGGACAATCGGACCCACATCAGGGTTATCCAAAATGCTGATACGTGATACGTATTTAAGGGTGGGCTATTTGGTGAGGCGGTTGGGATGAATAAAAGGGTTAAGAATTCCCTTTGCGCTTTGGCCGTGTCACCAATTCACCAGCACAGTTTTTACATTGAAGATTGTGTTCGTTCGCACACGTTACACAGTAAGTGCATTCATAAGAACAAATCATTGCGTCAGAATCTTCTTTGAGTGTGGTGTCGCAAACCAAACATTGTGTTTTCATTTCCAACATAGCAATTTCCTAAATTTTAGTGAAGAGGTTGGGATGAATGAGGGGGTTAACAAGGACCACCTGCGCCATGCAAACCCCCACTAATCATCTCCAACTCAAAGTCAGTCAGATCGCCATCTTGTCCTAGGAAGTCCTGATGGGCATAGACCTCATCTGAGGTAATGGTGTACCCATGAGTTTTGGCAAGCGTTGCAATACCATCACCCAGACCTGACCCATTGGCAGTCGCTGTATTGACGATGGAGATGACTTGTTCCTGAAGGTCTTTATCTTCAAGGACTGCGTTACGGAATGATTGGAAGTCGCTCATCATGTTGTCCTCAGCATTGGACGGGGTGAATCAGGAGCATTGTACCTTCAGCATCTCCCAGATTTCGGGAGGGGGTAAAAAAGCACCCGTATTGGTAGTCCCCAAATTTTGGGGGAGGATTATTTTGAAGGGTCGTAGTCGATACCAAACTGAACATTCATCCCATCAGGGATACTGGTGCAACCTGTCAACAACAGCATCAGCATTACAGCAACGATAGATTTCTTCACGGCAGTTGTCCTCAGAATAGGGGGGGGAGTCTGAAATTTGGGTTGGGTTGAATGGGGTTAACTGCTGCCGCCACTCCTAACACCCCCACTAATCATCTCCAGTTCAAAGTCAGTCAGATCACCATCTTGTCCAAGAAAATCAGTATGGGCATAGACCTCATCTGAGGTAATGGTGTACCCATGAGTTTTGGCAAGCGTTGCAATACCATCGCCTAAACCAGACCCATTGGAAGTAGCGGTGTTTACGATGGATATAACCTGTTCTTGTAAGTCTTCATCTTCAAGGACTGCTGTGCGGAAGTTCTGGAAATCTGACATGGTATTCCTAGTAGTTAGCGGCTTTAGGGAGTCCTTCTAACATGGCTATTCGGT